>JBAZPO010000022.1 GCA_041648175.1 Desulfobaccales bacterium
GGTTTTGTAGAGGCACACTTGCATGTGCGACCACTCTGAGGGCGGACACATAGGTCCGCCCCTACAAAAACTATAATTACCTGTATGACCGCAACTTGGTATAAGAAGATTATTATTGCAAGAGGCTCTTAAGGCTAGCCGGTTTCGGACACGAAGGTTCAGCCGGCCTTAAAATCCTTTGAAATTACCTTTATGAGCGCTACTTGGTATTTTTTCACCTGGTTCCCAGTTACCTTGGGAACCCATATATTAATCAGAGCCTGAGCCTCTTGCAAATATCTCCCTGCCTGTCATTCTGAGGGAGCGAATCGACCGAAGAATCTCATAAGTGGGTGAAAATACGAGATCCTTCGCTTCGCTCAGGATGACAAAAAGGCTTTTTGCAAGAACCTCTGAAAGAAGTTCCTTCTTTTGCCTCCCTCCCCTTCGATGGGGGAGGGCTGGGGTGGGGGTGCAAGGACCTGACTACCTCCCGAAGCCGCGAAAATTTAACAAAATATTGACAATTCTCTGGCAATCATGGTAAAAATTAATGGTTTTTACTAGAGCTTGGATCTGCCAGAGGCGGACTGAGACTCGGAGGGTGGCCCGCCCCCAGAGAATCAGACTGGGGTTTTTTTATGGAGATCATCAGCGACCCACAAGATATGCAAGGCCTGGCCCGTTCGTTTCGGGGCCAGGGCCTGAAAATCGTCCTGGTGCCCACCATGGGCTTTTTCCACCAGGGGCATGTGAGCCTGATGGACTATGGGCGCACCAAGGGTGACCGGCTGGTGGTGAGCCTGTTCGTCAATCCCACCCAGTTCGGGCCCACAGAAGATTTGGCGCGTTATCCCCGTGACCTGGACCGGGATGCCCGCCTGGCCCGGGAGGCCGGGGTCGACATTCTTTACACCCCCGCGGCCGCATCCATGTACCCTCCGGGGCACCAGACGTTTGTCAGTGTAGAGCGGCTCTCCCAGGGCTTGTGCGGGGCCTCGCGGCCGGGCCATTTTCAGGGCGTGGCCACGGTGGTGCTCAAGTTGCTCAATCAGGTAACGCCCCAGGTGGCCGTGTTCGGCGAGAAAGACTATCAGCAGCTGCAGGTCGTGAAAAGAATGGTTGCAGATCTGGATGTGCCCACCGAGATCGCCGGCCGGCCCATCGTCCGGGAGCCCGACGGGCTGGCCCTGAGTTCCCGGAACACCTACTTAAACCCGGAAGAGCGGGCCGCGGCCCTCTGCCTCTATCGGGCCTTGCTGGCAGCCCGGGAACTGGCGGTCTCTGGGGCCAAGAGCGGGGACCAGATTACAGAAGCGGTGCGCCAAATTATCACTGCGACGCCTCATACCAGCATCGATTATGTGGCTTTAGTGAACCCGCAGACCCTCCAAGAAGTTGATATCTTAGAGGGCGAGGCCCGGTTGTTGCTGGCCGTCTGGATTAATAAAACCCGCCTCATCGACAATACCTTGTTGTCGGAGTCCCTTTTATGTTGCGTGTAAGGTTGTTACCGGCCGTGCGAAAAACCCGCCTAGAGGTGTCCAGGCTGAGCCTGGACTGAAAATATACGTTCCCAAGCTGAGCTTGGGAACGAGTACAAGAACGAGTAAAAAGCTGGAGTTTGGGAATGAGTACAAAAACGAGTACAAAAATTGATAATACGTGGTTAACGGAGTCCTGTTTATGTTGCGTGTAATGATGAAATCCAAAATCCACCGGGCCACCATCACCCAGGCTGATATGCACTACGAAGGGTCTCTCACCATATCGGCGGAACTGATGCGGGCCGCGGACATCCTGCCCTACGAAATGGTCCACGTTTACAACATCTCCAATGGCGAACGCTTTGAAACCTACGCCATTGAAGGCGAGGCCGAGACCGGGGTGATCTGTTTGAACGGGGCCGCGGCCCGCAAAGGCGCCCCGGGAGATTTGATCATTATCACTACCTATGCCACGTACGCGGATGCGGAACTTTCGGCGCACCACCCCAAAGTGGTCCTGGTGGACAGCAGCAATCGCCTCAAAAATACCACCTCGGCCGAAAAACCCCTCGCTTTTTTCTCAGTTTCCAATTAAAATATGCCGGATAGGCGCGGGAGATATCCCGCGCTTTGATTATTCACTTACAAAGAAAACCAAAGAAACCAAGGAGTCCACGAAGGATGGCCAATGAATTTCTCTTTACCTCGGAGTCAGTAACCGAGGGACATCCCGATAAAGTGGCGGACCAGATATCCGACGCGATTTTAGACGGCATCCTGGCCCAAGACAAGTTCTCCCGGGTGGCCTGTGAAACCATGGTAACCACCGGCCTGGCCATGATTGCGGGCGAGATTACCACCACCGCGCGGCTGGATTTCCCCGCTATCGTCCGTGAAACCATTAAAGAGATCGGCTATAACGACTCCTCGATGGGCTTTGATTGGGAAACCTGCGCCGTCCTAACTTCCCTGGACCGGCAGTCGCCGGATATCGCCCAGGGGGTGGAAGGCCGGGGTCTGTCGCCGGAGCAGGGGGCCGGGGACCAGGGTTTGATGTTCGGCTATGCCTCCACCTCCACGGAAAACCTGATGCCCATGCCCATCTGGTATGCCCACCGTCTGGCGGAGCGCCTGGCCAAAGTGCGCAAAACCGACATGTTGCCGTGGCTGCGTCCCGACGGCAAGACCCAGGTGACGGTGCGCTACGATAACGGCTTGCCCGTGAGCGTCCATACCGTCGTCATCGCGGCCCAGCACGCCCCCGACGTCAAATATGAGGACCTGAAAGAGGCCGTCGTCGAGGAAGTCATTAAAAAGACCATCCCGGCCAATCTGCTGGTGGACACCAAGTTCCTGATCAACACCACCGGCCGCTTTGTGGTGGGCGGCCCCCTGGGCGACTGCGGCATCACCGGCCGCAAAATTATCGTGGATACCTACGGCGGCCGGGGCTATCACGGCGGCGGCGCCTTCTCGGGCAAAGACCCCACCAAGGTTGACCGCACCAGTTGTTACATGCTCCGCCACGTGGCCAAAAACGTCGTGGCCGCGGGCCTGGCCAAGCGTTGCGAAGTCCAGGTGGCTTACTCCATCGGCCTGCCCGATCCCCTGTCCATCATGGTCTATACTTACGGTACTGCGGTCATTTCCGAAGAAAAGCTCCTGGAGATCATTAAGTCCACCTTCAGCTTCAAACCCGCCTCCATGATTCAGTATCTGGAGCTCCAGCGGCCCATCTTCAAAAAGACCGCGGCTTACGGCCATTTCGGCCGCACCGATCCAGACTTTACCTGGGAATATGTCAATAAGATCGATATCCTGCGGGAAAAAGCCGGACTCAAAGGCCCCTCCCCCGTCTGCATCTGCCAGCCGGAAATTGCCATAGCGAAAGAAGTGAAAAAAGCCAAATAAGCGAAATGAGGAACGCATGAACTACGACGTCAAAGATATCAATCTGGCGGACAAGGGTCGCCTGCGCGTGGAGTGGGCCCGGCGGGATATGCCGGTCTTGAATGCCATCCGGGAGCGCTTCGAGCGGGAAAAACCCCTGGCCGGGCTCAGGCTCGCCGCCTGTTTACATGTCACCACCGAGACCGGGGTTTTGGCTGCTACCTTAAAGGCCGGCGGGGCTGAAGTCTATGTCTGCGCCTCCAACCCCTTAAGCACGCAGGACGACGTGGCCGCCTTTCTGGCCAAGTACGAAGGCATCCCTACGTTTGCCATTAAAGGCGAGGACGGCGACACCTACTATCGCCATATTAACCAGGCCCTTGAAGTCAAGCCTCAAATGACCATGGACGACGGGGCCGACCTGGTCTTCACCGTCCACACCAAGCGCCAGGACCTGCTTCCCGACATTTTTGCCGGCACCGAAGAGACCACCACCGGCGTGATTCGCCTCAAGGCCATGGCCAAAGATGGGGTGCTGCGCTATCCCATCATCGCCGTGAACGATGCCATGACCAAGTATCTCTTCGACAACCGCTACGGCACCGGGCAAAGCACCCTGGACGGTATTCTCCGGGCTACCAACCGGCTGATGTCCGGAAACATCTTCGTGGTGGCCGGATACGGCTGGTGCGGCCGCGGGCTGGCTATGCGGGCCCGGGGCATGGGCGCCCGGGTGGTGATTACCGAGGTCAACCCCTTGAAGGCCCTGGAAGCCCTGATGGACGGCTACGAAGTCCTGCCCATGGAGCAAGCCGCGCGTGTCGGCGACATCTTCTGCACCCTCACCGGCGACATCAATGTCATCCGGGAAGAGCATTTCGGCCTCATGAAAGATGGCGCCATCCTGGCCAATTCAGGGCACTTCAACGTGGAAATCGATATCCCCAGCCTGGAACGCATGAGCACCGCCCGGCGGCATATTCGGGACTCGGTGGAAGAATTCACCCTGAAAAACGGCACCTGCCTTTATGTGCTGGCGGAAGGGCGCCTGGTCAACCTGGCTGCGGCCGAAGGCCATCCCTCGGCGGTCATGGATATGAGCTTTGCCAATCAGGCCCTGTCCGCGGAATTTATTTCCAAAAACCACCAGAAGTTCGCCAAGCAAGTCTATCCGGTCCCTGAGGATATCGACCAGGAAATCGCCCGACTGAAACTGGCAGCCATGCAGGTGGCAATCGATACCCTGACGCCTGAGCAGGAAAAATATCTGGCCTCCTACGATTTGGGAACCTAAAAGCAGGTGTCAGGTGTCAGGTGTTAGGTTTCAGACAAATATCAAAGCAGGTGTCAGGTTCCAGGTGTCAGGTTTCAGGCAAATATCATCCAGCCACTGGAACCTGACACCTGTGATTCCTGCATGACAATGACTGAAATAAAATTCGGCACCTCAGGGTGGCGTGGCATTATGGCGGAAGATTTCACCTTTGCCAACGCTCGTCTGGTCTGCCAGGCCATTGCCGACTACCTGAAGCAGGAAGGTCTCGCCGGTCAGGGCATGGTAATTGGCTATGATACCCGGTTCCGCTCCGAGGCCTTTGCCGCGGCCGCGGCCGAAGTGATGGCCGCGAACGGGATCACCAGTCATTTCACCGTACGTGATTGCCCGACGCCGGTGGTGAGTTGGGCCATTCGGGAAGGCAACCACGCCGGGGCCATCAACATCACGGCCAGCCACAATCCCCCGGAATACAACGGCATAAAGTTCTCACCCGCCACCGGCGGACAGGCTTCCTCATCGGTGACTGACGTCATTGAAGCCTTCACCCGCACGCTTACGCCTGAAAGCATCAAGACAATGCCCCTGGCCCAAGCCCGGGAACAGAACTTGGTCCTGGACCTGGACCCCCGAGCCTCGTATTTCCGACACCTGAAAGACCTCATCGATACAGAAGTGCTCAAGAAATCAGGCCTCAAGGTGGTGGCGGACCTGCTCTTTGGGGCTGGCCGGGATTATCTGGATACCTTCTTGCGGGAGGCGGGAGTACAGGTTGAGGTCCTCAACGGCTACCGAGACGCCTACTTCGGGGGGCGCCGGCCGGAGCCCTGCGAGGAATTCCTGCAGGATCTTTCGGCCCGAATCAAGGCCACCGGCGCGCATCTGGGCCTGGCGGTGGACGCCGACGCCGACCGCTTCGGGGTCATGGACGCGGCAGGTATTTATCGGGATGCCAACACCATCCTGGCCCTGCTCTTCGATTATCTTATCGAAACCCGGGGCTGGGACGGCGGCGTGGCCAAAAGCGTGGCCACCACCCATCTGATCGACCGGGTAGCCGCACGGTACAAGAGGCCGGTCTATGTTACCAAGGTGGGCTTCAAGCACCTGGGGCAATATATCCTTGATGATCGTGCGCTCATGATCGGCGAAGAGAGCGATGGCTTCTCCATGAAAAACCATCTGCCGGAAAAAGACGGCATATTGGCCTGCGTCCTGGTAGCCGAAATGGTGGCCCGGAAAGGCAAGGGCCTGCCGGAACTTATTGATGACCTCTTTGCCAAAGTCGGTCCGGTTTACAACCGCCGCCTCAATTTCGCCCTCGCCCCCGATGCCAAAGCGCGGCTTTTGGCCAAGCTTCAGACCTCTCCGGCCCGGTTTGCCGGCCTGGCCGTGACCGAGCACATCACCTTGGATGGACACAAGTATGTTCTGGAGGACGGCAGTTGGGTCTGTTTCCGTCCCTCCGGCACCGAGCCGGTGGTGCGTTTCTACTACGAAGCGTCGTCTTTTGCGGAACTAGAGCGGCTTAAGAATGCGGGTGAAGCCGTGATCAAGGAAGCCTAACATGCCTGGCATGAACCTCCCTTACCTCGTGCAAGCAGCCCTCATGGCCATCGTGCTGCTCTTTTCCGTCATTGTCCATGAGGTGGCCCACGGCTATGTGGCCCTCATAAACGGCGACCCCACGGCCAAGATGTTGGGCCGCATCACGTTGAATCCGGCTCCCCACATCGATCCCTTCGGCACGATCATCTTGCCGTTATTGCTTCTGATCACCCACGCCGGCATTCTCTTCGGCTGGGCCAAACCGGTGCCGGTCAACCCTCTCAACTATCGCAACTACCGTTGGGGTGAGTTCGCAGTGAGCGCCGCCGGTCCCGTGAGCAACCTGGCCCTGGCCGCGCTCTTTTCGGTTCTCCTGCGGATGGGGCTCAATAATCCGGGCCTCATGCAAATGGCCTATTTCGGCGTTACCATCAACATCTTCCTGGCCTTGTTCAACCTGATTCCCATCCCGCCCCTGGACGGCTCCCACATCCTGGCCCTCTTTTTGCCCCGGGAATTGGCCCGGCTGTACGCCTACCTCCAAGGGCCGGTGGGGTTCGTCCTCATCCTGATCCTGTTCTACACCGGGATCATGGGGGTCATCATCATGCCCCTGTACCGCCAGATCGCCATCCTTATGCTGGGAGGCTGATCCCCGGCCAGAAACGGCCAGAGGCGGGTTTAACACCAAGTTGCTGTCATAGAAGTAAGAATAGCTCCGGTTTTATAGGTCGTATCTATATGTGCGAGTGTAACAAGGGCGGACACATAGGTCCGCCCCTACAAAAACTATAATTACCTGTATGACCGCGACTTGGTATAACACCCGCCCCTGCATAACCTCGGCACCTGGCCGAAAAGAGGCCCGAACGTCCTCGCCTCACGTGGTCGCTACCCGTGTCCGGGTGGGGGATTCCAGATAGCTGTCGATTTCGGCAGCCAATCTCTGCCGCTCCGCGTGGTTATACCAGTTCTGCCAATCTTCCAGGGATTCCCAGGTGCTGATCACCAGATAATAATTGGGGTCATCCACCCCATGCAAGGTCTCGCCGGTAATATAGCCGGGCTGCTGCATGGCCATAATCCGAAGGTGACGCAGCAGGCGCACGATTTGCTCCACGTTTTGGCCTCGAATCGTCCTTTCCATCAACACCTTGACCATGGTAGGCTCCTTCTGCAAGAATCGGGTTGGAGGAAATGCCGTTTCCGGCCGGCACTTTGAACTGGCGGTCCGGAAAGGGGTCCACTGCTTTCAAGCATTTTTCTCTTTATTATAAGCAGATACCCAACAAGTTCAAGGTGATTGCACTCAAACGCTCTTGAGAGATGTCAGGCTCTATGGTAGAATAAGCGCGGGGGAAGTGGGTGCCTGATGGTTAACCTATCAGAATTACGGCAAATCCTGGATAAGCAGGAGGAAGGCTGGCTGTCGCCTTATGCCTGCCGTAGTGTCACGGCCAGGCGCCGGCGCTTTCAAGAGCGCATCAATGAGGGCCACCGCCAGAACTTTGCCGTGGATGCCGACCGCATCCTCCACTCCCAGGCCTACACCCGCTACATCGATAAAACCCAGGTCTTTTACCTCGTCGACCACGAACAAATCAGCCACCGGGTGCTCCACGTCCAGCTTCTGTCCAAGATCGCCCGGACTATCGGAAAGTTTCTCCGCTTAAACGAAGACCTCCTGGAGGCCATCGCCCTGGGCCACGACATCGGCCACCCACCCTTCGGCCACGACGGCGAGCGCATCCTCTCGGACATCTGTGAGTCCCAAGGCATCGGTCCCTTTCTCCATAGCATCCAGGGGGTGCGCTTCCTTGATAGCCTGGAAAAGAGGGGCAAAGGGCTCAACCTCTCCCTCCAAGTCCTGGATGGCATTCTGTGCCACGACGGGGAACCCCACCTGGAACGCCTCTCTCCCCAGGGGGATAAGACCTTTGCTTGTCTTGCAGATGAGATCCGGGCCAAGCTGGCCGATCCGGCCATGGACCTGAAACCCATGACCCTGGAGGGCTGCGTCGTCCGCTTGGCCGATACCATTAGCTATATCGGCCGGGACCTGGAAGACGCTATCACCCTGAAGCTGGTACAGCGGGAGGAGTTGCCGCCGGAGATTGCCCAGGGCCTGGGCAAAACCAACGGGGCTATTGTCTACAGCCTGGTTGCCGATCTCATTACCCATAGTTATGATAAGAATTATGTAGGCTACAGTCCTCAAATAGGCGGGCTCTTAAAGCGACTCAAGGAGTTCAATTACCGGCGCATTTACAATAATCCCCTGATCAAGCGGGAGACGCCAAAGATCGAGGTCCTTTTTCGCCATCTCTTCGACCGGTTTTTGGCGGATGTGGAGGCGGGCCGAAAAGATTCCCCAATCTGGAACGATTTTCTGGCCGACATGGACCCAGGATATCATCAGAGCCACCAACCCGCGGAAATCGTCCGGGATTTCCTGGCCTCCATGACGGACGCCCATTTTTTGCGCACGTCCCAGGAACTGTTCTTCCCTCAGCCCTTGCGGGTAGGGTTTGCTTGAGGGGCTCATGCGCCTCATGACCTTTAATCTCAGGTTCGCCACTCCGGTGGACGGACCCAATGAATGGGAATTTAGGAAGGAACTGGTAGTGGAAGTTATCCTGAACCATAGGCCGGATCTGCTGGGCACCCAGGAAGGCACGGCGCCTCAGCTCCAGTTTCTTACGGAGCATCTGCCGGGCTATCGGCCCTTGACGGACCATCGCCAGGTAGACCCCACCTGCCAGTACCCAACCATTTTTTACCGGGCCGACCGCTTCCACGTGCAGGAGAGCAATGAATTTTGGCTCTCCGAGACCCCTGGGGTCCACCGCAGCCTGAGTTGGGGCTCGGCCTTTCCCCGTCTGGCCACCTATGGGCTCTTTCGGGAAAAAGGCCGCACCACCGGGTTTTATTTCATCAACACCCACCTGGATCACATCTCGGAGGCGGCCCGGCTTGAGGGAGCCCGGATGATTCGAAATTATTTCTTTTCCTTGAACCTGCCGATAATCTTGGTAGGGGATTTTAATGAACCGCCGGAAGACCCGGTTTACCAGGAACTTCTCGGCGGGGACAGCCCCCTCCGGGATACCTGGAGAGCGGTGCATCCCCGGGAGGAAGAGGCTACCACCCAACACGGGTTCGACGGCAAACTTAAGGGGCACCGCATCGATTGGATTCTGGTGACCCCGCCCTTTCAGGTCGGGCGGGCGGCCGTAGTCGCCGATAGTCAGGAAGGCCGCTATCCTTCCGACCATTTTCCCTATGAAGCAGAGGTTGAATATTAATTATGGTTGTAAGAATTTGGCTTATTGTCTTAGCCCTCCTGGCCGGGGCCTACGCTGCGGCCGCTACCGAAACGGCCCCGCCCCTCTATAAACAGGTGGCCGGGAGCGAGGAAACGGTTGCAGTGGAGAAACGCACCAACGTGGCCAACCTGGCCCTGGAGCGAGGGGTGCGTTGGACCGTGGTGGTCGGGCAAAATCGCCTGAAAAAGCCCTACCGGCTTAACCCCGGCGAGTGCATTAAGATCAACCATACCCACATCGTCCCCGCCGAGCTCAAAGACGGCCTGGTCATTAACCTGCCGGAGCTGAATCTCTACTATGTTAAGAACGGGGTCTACCAACGGCGCTATGCCCTGGCCGTGGGCAAACCCAGTTGGCCCACCCCCACCGGGACGTATAAGATCTTCGAAAAGCGCAAGAACCCCACCTGGAACGTGCCGCCCTCCATCCAGGAGGAAATGGAAGAATCAGGTCAGGAAGTGGTGGAAAAGGTCCCTCCCGGACCCAAGAACCCCCTGGGAAAATTTTATATGGGGACCACTGCCGCAGGGGTGGGCATTCATGCCACCAACCGCCCCTGGAGCGTGGGCTACTTTGTGTCCCACGGCTGTATTCGCATGCTTCCTCAGGAAATCGAACAACTCTTCCCCCAAATACCGGTGGGCACTCCAGTAAAGATTATTTATCGGCCCATCAAAATCGCCGTCACTCCCGAGGGGAAAGTATACCTGGAAGCCAATCTCAATATCTACCAGTGGGAGTTGAATTCCCTGGACTACGTCAAGAGCATGGCCGAATATTACCAGATTACGGAACGCATCGATTGGAGTAAGGTCCCGAACATCCTCAGAAGGCGGGATGGGATCGCCCATGATATCACCAAGGCTCCGGAGGTGCCCATCCCCGCCGGGACCTCAATCCCCCCCACTTCCACGCAGGTCGGGCTTTCTCCTTTACAAGGCAAGTCGGCCAAGTTAGAATAGGTTCCGTCCGGTAACCCCGGGCGTAATTTGGACAGTCACTGGTGAGCCTTGGGTTCTCGCAAAAACTTCAAAACCGGGAGGATGGGCCTCCGTGCCCCCTGCCAGCTTAATCTTGAACCTTGAACCTTCAACTTCGAACCTTGAACTTTTCCAAAGCATTGACAAAGGACGCCTCTATGATTCGATTTTGGTTTGTACCAACGGTTTTAGGAGCACTCCTGTTATTTGTGCCGCTTGCCGCCCAGGCCCAGAACCCCCCGGCAAAGTGTGGCCCCGATCACGCCATCCTGTATAAGCGGGCAGTGAAGCTTCTGGATACCGCCGAAAAGAAGTTGACTGCGGGCTATACTGCAGAAGCCAAGTCTCTGACGAAGGAAGCCAACTCTCTGTTTACCATCCTCCAGAAAGAATGCGGCCCTGCTCAGAAGGAGCGGGACTTGACGGAAAAAGAGGTCCAACAGGAAGCTATCAATCAGAAGCTCGCTGCGGATGAATTGGCCCAGGCGGAACGCCTGATGAAGTCCGCAGACGAAAAATCCCAGAAGGCCGCCAAGATGGAGGCCGCTCAACCGGATGTCTCGGTAAAATTGCAGCGGGAAGCCAAGAGCGAATACGAACAGGCCCACAAGCGCTCCATCAAATCGGAAATCTACGCCCTGCGCAACCAGCAGATGGTATTCGGTTTTCTGGGCAGGTGATCAGTCGCTCCCCGCGGCTGGGGAGATAAGTCGATGCGTCTGAATATAACCGCGGCGACAACGGGGCCACTCCAGGTGATCACCTACCTGGTGGCCTGCCAGGAAACGGGGGAGGCCCTCCTCATTGACCCCGGCGGCCCCTCCGGCGAACTGACGGCTAAACTTCGGGATGAAGGCTGGCGGCTACGCTGGCTCGTCAACACCCACGGCCACGCGGATCACACCGCGGGCAATGACCAGTGGGCTTTAGAAACCGGCGCCCGTATCGTCATCCACCAGTTAGACTGGGAGTTCTTCCGGACCCCCGAGATGCAGGCCGCGGCCCTGGCCGAAGGCTTTCCACCGTTGACCCGGGCGGATGTCCTGGTGGTCGATGGCCAGCCCATCCTTCTGGGCTCGTTCGAGGCCCTCGTCCTCCATACCCCCGGCCACACCCCGGGAGCCATCTGCCTCTATTTCCCCGGCCACCTATTCAGCGGCGATACCTTATTCGTGGGCGCCGCCGGCCGGACCGACCTTCCGGGGGGCTCCCTGGCCCAACTCATCTCCTCCCTGGAAGAAAAAATCATGACCCTGCCGGACGACACCCGCGTCTGGCCCGGCCATGACTACGGCGACACCCCCACCTCCACCCTGGGAGAAGAAAAGGTCAATAATCCCTACCTCACCGATTTTTTCTAACAGACCCCTTCAAGTTAACAGCCCTTGTTCTTGCGAGCGTCGATTCCCCTGGGCTATCTGCTTCTGCCCAAAATCCCTTGCATCCACCTAAGTGCAGGACTACATTAAACCAGAGGTTACCATGACTTCCTCGCAAAAGTCCTGTCTCTTAATCCGTAAACCGCCGGAGGGGCTGTTCGCCCGCCTCCTGGACAGCGTTATGGATATGTATGCCCTGGTGCTGGACCAGGATGGGTTGATTACCTACGCCAACCTCTCTTTTCTTGAGCACTTCGGACTAAAATGGGAAGAGATTTGCGGCCGCACCTGCCACGACCTGGGGAAGCCCTTCCTGGGCACTGATGCCCTGGAGGTGGGTTTTTGCACCACCGAGATGACGCCATACTATCCGGCCAAGACCCACCTGACCCGAGAGGCGCAGGGCAAAGTTCACGTTTACGAGACCACCCTATATCACCTGGCGGGGCCCGGCAGGGCCGCCTGGACCTTCTGGTCCCTCCGGGATGTCACTGACCGTTTTCGGTTGGAATCTCAGGTCCGGCAGATGGACGAACTAGAGCGTAATCTGATGCAGGCCTCCATGGACGGCATCATCGTCAATGACCTGCTGGGAAATGTCCTCATCTTCAACGACGGCGCCAGCAAAATTCTGGGGTATATCCCGGACGAGGTCGTCGGCAAGGTCAAGGTCTATAAATTCTATCCGGATAAAACCGCCCAGGAAATCAAACGGTTGATTTACGACCCCACCCATGGGGGTGTGGGCATTTTGGAAAATTACGAAACCCGGGCTCTCCATAAAGACGGCTCCCTGGTGCCCATCTGGCTGTCGGCCCGCCTCTTGCACGAAGATAGCCGGGAGGTCGGCATCGTCGGCTATTTCCGGGACCTCCGAGAACGGCAGCGCCTGGAGGTGGAACTCCTCAGAAGCGAACGGCTGGCCACCTTGGGCAAGATGGTGGCGCATATCAGCCATGAAATCAAGAACCCCTTGGCAACTATCGGGGGATTTGCCGCCCAACTGGGACGTCTGCCCGACCTGCCCGATAACGTCCGCCGCCGTTTAACCCTCATCTATCAAGAAGTGCAGCGTCTGGAGAAGTTTCTCGGTGATATGAGCACCTATACCAAAGGCGCGCCGCCGCAAAAAACCGTGGGAGACCTCCTGGCCTTGGTTAGGGAAGTGGCCGAACTCATGGACAGCGCTTTCACAGAGCGCGGGGTCGTTTTTCACCTGCAGACCCCGTCCCAAGTCAGCGCGTTTGCCTTTGATCCGGGGCAAATTCGCCAGGTGCTCATCAATCTCTTAAAAAACGCCTTAGAGGCGATGCCCCATGGCGGTGAACTCAATGTCACCGCCGCGGTGCAATCCAATACGCTGGCCCTCACCATCGCCGACACCGGCTGCGGCATCCCTCCGGAGCAGTTGCCCAACCTGTTTACGCCGTTTTTTACCACCAAGCAGGGCGGCACTGGCTTGGGGCTGACCATCTGCCGGGGTCTTATTTCCCAACATCAGGGAGAGATCAGCATCACCAGCGAAGCGGACCGCGGAACCACCTGCACCATAACCCTGCCCCTGGCCCCGACCTAGAAGTCTTCAAAAGCTCGCTTCGTTGTGAAGAGATCCCAAATCCTCCGGCAGAAAGATCACTTCTCGCTCCAGGGCGATCCCCTGGGTCTGCCAGACCGTTGCCTGGATTTCCTGGATAAGGCCTTTGACCTGGGCCGCAGTAGCCTGCCCGCGGTTGAGGATAAAATTGGCATGCTCGCGGGACACCACGGCATCCCCGTAACTTCGCCCTTTGAACCGGGCTTGATCGATGAGCCAGCCTGCGGCCGGTCCTCCGGGCGGATTCTTGAAGACACTGCCACAACTCCGGGGATTGGCCGGCTGCCGGGCTCGCCGGGCCAGGAGCAACTCCCGCATGCGGGCCTTGATGGCCTCAGGGTCGGCGGGCTGTGCGAGGTTAAACTCCGCTTCCACCACCAGCCAATGCGGGAAGTTAAGCAGCAGGGAAGACCGGTAGCCCAGACCCAGTTCCGCTGCCTGGAATTCCACCAGATGCAGTTGGGGAGTGGCCACCCACAGTCGCCGCAAGACCCCGCCCAGGCTACACCCCTCGGCCCCGGCGTTGAGGCGCAGCGCCGCGCCCACGGTGCCGGGGATGCCGGCTAAGAACTCAAATCCGGCAAAACCCAATCGGGCCGCGGCCTGGGCTAGCCTGGGCAAGGCCACCCCAGCCCCCACCCGTAGCGTCTCGCCCTGAGGCTCGATGCCTTGGAGACTTTTAGCCAGGTGGAGGGTAAGCCCCGGCAGCCCCGCGTCATCAATAAGCACGTTCGACCCTCGCCCCAGGAAGAACAGCGGCCAGCCCCGGTCCTGAGCCAGTCTCATCAGACGGTAGACGCCTTCTACGTCCGCGGGCGCCGCCAACCGCGCCGCCGCCCCGCCGATCTTCCAGGTGGTCAGGGGGGCCAGGGGCTGGTTTTCCAAGATGAGCCCGCTCGTTTTCAGTGAAATTAGCTTACTAGGCAACGTTTCTGGTTCGCTTGGGGTGAGATCTGATATGGCTTTCTTGCTTCGGCTCGCCTTCTTTATATGGGGTGAGGGTAACTTTATAGCCCAAGACGTGGAGAATGTCAGCCACGGTACGCAGAGTTAGATTGCGCCCGCCGTTCAACAATTGGGAGACAAATCCTTTGGATTTGCCCAACCGCTCTGCTAGTTCTTTCCGGGAGACCTTCTCCTTCTCAAGAAGCTCACAGAGAGTTTCGGTGACTTCCATGATAAGATCCTCTTGAGCAAAAGCCCTCAGAAATTCGTCATCCTTCAGGTATTCATCAAGGATAGTAGTCTTCATGATATTAATCCTCATATAATGCTTCGTTTTCATAGATTTTCTTTATTTCAGTCATTTTATATAGTTCAGTTTGGTCAGCAGCATCGCGCTTTTTATGACAACCATGTGTAATAACTATGTGATGATAGCTAACATAGAAAAAAAAGAATCTTGTTTTAGAAATATGAACATCTCTGAATTCATAAAACCCTGCAGTTTTTTCCCTTTTAATGTCTTATACCAAGTTGCGCTCATAGAAGTAAAAATAGCTTCGGTTTTGTAGAGGCACACTTGCATGTGCGACCACTCTGAGGGCGGACACATAGGTCAGCCCCTACAAAAACTATAATTACCTGTATGACCGCAACTTGGTATTACAATAATCAGGATTGCTTGTTTTTCCATGCTGCGAAAAATATTCGATAATTTTTGAAACTTTTGCTTTATGGTTAACCGGCAATCCATTTAAAAATTTTTTCGCTGGACATTGACCTGCAGGAGACAAGAAAAAATCAACCCTCACTTTCCTCCCAAAGACAAAGGGTTCGCTTCGCTCTTTCGGCATGATACAATGTTTATATAAACATAAACTATTGTCAAGAAAAAATAAACCTTTCGACCAAACCTTCTGGGTTGGATTAGAAAGACCAAACTCTCCTCGCTTATCCTTTTCAGCCGACCCTGTGGCGCCCCCCGCCCACCTTGACAATTCCGTACAAACAAGGTAGCGTTATCTCTGTGGATTAAGGGGGAGAGCATGGTGGGGAGCCGATTCTGGGGAGTGGTGGCGGGCATCCTCCTGGGGGTGCTGGTAGGGGCGACAGGGGTGCAGGCCGAGCCCCAGCCCGTGGCCTATGTGGGGCTCAAGTACAGCTTGGTGCGCCATGGTCTGGATAAAGACTTCGTCTTTAAGACCTTTGCTGACCCCCGCAATCAATTCCTGCCGGACGTTGTCCGCAAGATCGCTCACCTTCGCAAGGAATCCCCGGATATCTATAAGAAATTCCTGACCCCGGAGACCGCCGCCCGGGGCCGGGCCTATATGGAAGCCCACAAGGCAGTCTTAACTCGGGCCGAAGCCCGCTATGGCGTGGCCGCGGCAGTCATCGTCGGCATCCTCACGGTGGAGTCTGGCCTGGGCAGCAACACCGGCAAATATCCGGTCTTTAACGTCTTTGCCTCTCTGGCCGTCATGGATAACCCCGAGGTGATCCGGGAGGTGGGATTGAACGCGACACCGGACCGCCTGAAAAAGAAGGCGGCCTGGGGCCGACGGGAATTGGGCATATTTCTGGAGTACTGCGCCTCCCATCATGTTGACCCATTTTCCCTCTGCGGCTCCTGGGCCGGGGCCATGGGCTTTTGCCAGTTTCTCCCTTCCAGTCTGAATCGCTGCGGTGTATCGGCCAGCGGCAAAGGCCCGGTGGACCTCTTCACCCACGACGACGCCATCTTCAGCATTGCCTGCTATCTCCACAAGAGCGGCTTTCAGATCAAAAACCGGGCCTCCTGGAGCCGGGCGGTCCATAGCTACAACCACTCCGATGCCTATGTGGACACGGTTTTAACCCTGGCCAGTTGGTACCAATGATTTCCCATGGATAAGAAAGCGGTGGCGGCCGTCCTGGATGAAATCGCTCACCTCCTGGAGTTGGCCGGGGAAAGCCCTTTCAAGGTCAGAGCCTATGAGGCAGGCGCCCGGGCGGTGCTCACCTATCCCGGAGATCTGGCCTCCGCTCTGAGTTCCGGAGACCTGGCCCAAGTCAAGGGCATCGGCAAGTCCCTGGCCGGGGTCATCGGTGAACTGTTCAGCCAGGGGGACGCCGCCCTTTACCGGGAGCTCAAAGCCAAGACCCCGCCCGGCCTGATGGAACTGCTCCAGGTGCCGGGCCTGGGCCCCAAGAAGGCCCGCATACTGTTCCAAGACCTGAACATCACCGGTATCGGGGAATTGGAATATGCCTGCCAGGAAAACCGGTTGACCGCTCTCCCCGGTTTTGGAGTCAAATCCCAGGAGAAGATCAAAGCCGGGTTGGCCAGCCTGCGGCGCTATGCCGGGCTTTTCCGCCTGGGGGATCTCCTGCCCTTGGCCGAATCCATCGCGGCCCGATGGCGGAAAGTGCCCGGCATCCAGCGTTTGGAACTGGCCGGGCCCATCCGCCGTGGCCTGGAAGTGGCCGGGGCCATTGACCTGGCAATCGCCACCGACCAGCCCCAGCAGGTAGTGGCAAGCCTGGAAAAAATCTTGGGCGCGGAGTTTATAGACCGTGGCCCCGGAAAGATTGAAGCCACCCTGCCCCAAGGAATGCCTTTGCGCTTGACCCTGGCTACGCCTGAGTTTTTCGGAGCCGCGTGGCTCGCGGCTACAGGCAGCGAAGCCCACTTCCAGGCCGTCCAAAGCCTGGCCCAGGACCATAACCTGGATCTGGCTTCCCAAGGTCTGTTCGCCGCGGGCGCCCTCCAGCCCTGCCGGGAAGAAGCCGACATCTATGGGCGGCTGGGTTTGCCGCTTATTCCTCCCGAGTTGCGGGAGGGTCTGGGAGAAATCGAGGCCGGACGGGATAACCGCCTGCCCCGTCTCGTCACTGGCGCGGATATCCGGGGCTGCTTTCACGTCCACTCTTACTATAGTGACGGCGTCAATTCCCTGGAGGAGCTCATCAATGCCGCCACCCAGCGCGGCTGGAGTTTCCTGGGCCTGTCGGACCACAGCCAAACGGCCTTTTATGCCGGAGGGCTGAAACCCCCGGACCTGGACCGGCAAAGACAGGACGTGGAGGCCCGCCGCCGAGAGCATCCGAATTTTAGCTTGTTCTGGGGAGTGGAATCGGACATTATGAGCGACGGCTCTCTGGATTACCCCGATGACATCTTGCAAGGCTTCGATTTCGTCATCGCCTCCATTCATTCCCAGTTTAACCTGCAAAAGGAGGCCATGACCGAGCGCATCCTCAAGGCCCTGGCCACCCCCTTCTGTACCATGCTGGGGCACATAAGCGGCCGCCTTCTCCTGGCCCGGGAACCTTATGCCTTCGATCTGGAGGCTATCCTAAAATTCGCCGGGGCCCACCAGGTGATCATGGAAATCAACGCCAGTCCCTACCGCCTGGATCTGGACTGGCGCTGGCTGCGCCGGGCTAAAGAATTGGGAATTTTAATCAGTATTAACCCCGACGCCCATAGCCTGGAAGGCCTGGATGACGTAAACTATGGAGTAATGACGGCCCGGAAAGGCTGGCTGGCCCCGGAAGACATACTCAATACCTACCCCCCGGCCGAGGTGGCCCAAATCCTGCGCCGCCGCCGGGCGGGATAAAGATCTTGGGAAAAGGACCAGATCGATTACCGGTTACCGGTTGTTTTTTACTGACTACTGGCCACTGACCACTGACCACTGGCCTTAGAAAGGCAAGCCACATGACCACATCAGCAGACGTCGGTATCGTATTGGGCAGCGCCTCGGATTGGCCCCAGGTGGAGCCCGCTGCGGTGTTGCTCAAGGATTGGGGCATCACGTGCGAAGTCGTGGTGGCTTCAGCCCACCGTGCTCCCCGCCAGGTCCAGGCCTACGCCCGGGATGCCGCGGCCCGGGGTGTAAAGGTCATCATTGCCGCGGCCGGGATGGCCGCGCATCTGGCAGGGGTTGTGGCCGCGGAGACCACCTTGCCGGTAATCGGCGTGCCCATGGCAGGCTCCAGTCTCCAGGGGTTGGACAGCTTGTTGTCTACGGTACAGATGCCCGCCGGAGTGCCTGTCGCCACCATGGCCATTGGCGCGGCCGGGGCCAAGAACGCCGCCATCTTTGCCGCCCAAATCCTGGCACTCAGCGACTCGCGTCTTAAAGAAAAGCTCAAGCGCCATAAACAGGACTTGGAGCAGAACGTGACCCAGCAAGCGGATAAGATTCCGGCTGAATATCGCCGCAACGACTAATTACAGAGGAAGGTACGCCCATGATGATCACCACCATGGTGGACCTGGCCATTGACTTGGCGGCCCTGGAGCACAACTATCGCCAGCTGCGCGGTCTCTGTAATCCCCAGGTTAAGATGCTGGCGGTGGTCAAAGCCGATGCCTATGGGCATGGGCTGGTCCCTGTGGCCCGGAAGCTTGCTGCCGCCGGGGTGGATTATTTCGGGGTCGGTTCCCTGGAAGAAGGCCTGATGCTGCGCCGGGCGGGAATCACCCTGCCGTTGTTGTTGCTCTTGGGAATTCTGCCGGAGGAAGCCGGATGTGCCGTGAACCATGACCTGGATGTGGCTCTGTTCCGCTTGGACGTGGCTCAGGCCCTGGCGGCCGCGGCGCACAATCAGGGCAAAAAGGCCCGGGTGCATCTCAAAGTGGATACGGGCATGGGTCGCCTGGGATTGCTTCCTTCGGAAATTCTGCCGTTTTTGGCAGGGTTGAAGAAATTGCGTAATTTTAACGTCGTTGGCCTGATTTCCCATCTTGCGGTGGCGGATCAGGAAGACAAGACCTATACTTCTAAACAAGTCAGTGAATTTACTTCCCTTCTGGCCGCAGCCCGGCAGGAGGGCTGGAAGCTGCCGTTAAGTCATATTACCAACAGCGCAGCGCTCTGGGAGGTGCCCGAGGCCCATTTGGGCTTGGTGCGGCCCGGCCTCATGCTCTATGGCTCGCCCCCTTCCCCCCAGCGGCTGCCGTCGGTGGACCTCCAGCCGGTGATGTCCCTCGCGGCCCAGGTGCTCCAGGTAAAGCGCCTGCCCCCGGGGAGCAGCATCAGCTATGGCTGCACCTACACTACCCCTGATTGGTGTGACCTGGCGGTGCTGCCGGTGGGGTACTGCAACGGTTACAGCCGCCTTTTTTCCAACCGGGGCGAGGTCCTGATCCATGGCCGCCGAGCCCCCATCCGGGGCCGGGTATGTATGAATCTCACCATGGTGGACGTCACCGGCATCCCGGAGGTGAAGGAAGGCGACCGGGCCGTATTCTTAGGTCAGGACCAGGGGGAGCAATTGCGGGGCGAGGACCTGGCGGAATGGGCCCAGACCATCAGTTATGAAATTTACTGTGCCCTTGGCACTGCCAATGTCAGGAACTACACCGGAGCTTGATATGGACCGAAAACCCGACACCCGGGAGGCCAGTATTTGTGTGGTCTGCGCCTGGCGGGAGACCTGCGTCAAAAGATTTTCCTTCACCGGCCAGCATTGCCTGGAGTACACCCGGGATATGACCCTGAAGGCCAAGCCGGTGGGGGAGGCGCCGAAAAAAGGGGAAAAAGGTTAAAAGGGGAAAAGGCGAAAGGGGTATAGGGCGGCCTGCGGCCGCCGTTTAAAAATGTTCCTGTTGGCACAGGCGTCTCGCCTGTGCCAACGCAGGCTGAAACCCGCATTGACGCCGCCGAGGGCGGCGGCGCCACACTTTCAACCCTCGTTCCCAAGTTCCACTTGGGAACGCCGTGGCGGCCACGGGCCGCCCTATAATCACTGAGAAAGCTGAGCATAAATGCGCATTAAGCAAACCCTACGTGATCTCATCACGGCCTCGGTTGAAAACGCCCGGGCCGCGGGCCAACTCACCTTTGTGACCTTGCCCGCCTTCGAAGTGGAGGCCACGAAACTCGCCGATCATGGCGATCTGGCTACCAACCTGGCCCTGGTCCTGGCCAAGCAGGCCAAGATGCCGCCCCGGAAGGTGGCCGAAACCATCATCAACCACCTCGCGGCCCCGGAAGGCATGCTCCAGAAAGTGGAGATCGCCGGACCAGGCTTTATCAACTTCTTTATCGCCGACAGCTACTGGTACAAAGTGATTCCAGAAATTCACCACCTGGGCGCGGCCTACGGCGACAGCGACCTGGGTGCGGGGCAAAAGGTGCAGGTGGAGTTTGTCAGCGCCAACCCCACCGGGCCTTTGCACATCGGCCACGGCCGCGGCGCCGCGCTGGGTGATGCCCTGGCTAATCTCTTGCGGGTCACCGGACACGACGTGGTGCGGGAATACTACATCAACGACGTGGGCAACCAGATCCTCACTTTAGGCAAGTCCCTCTATTTCCGCCTTCGAGAGTTGGCGGGCGATGTGGTGGAATTTCCTGAGGAAGGCTATCAGGGCGACTACATGAAGGACCTGGCCCGGGACTACCTGGCCCAAGGCAAGCCTATGCCCCCACCAGAGCCCGACCCGGACACCCTGGAAGCCCTGGGCCGCTATGCCGGCGACGTCATCCTGGCGGGCATCCAGCAAGACTTAGATGATTTCGGCGTCAACTTTGATACCTGGTTCAGCGAAACCGAACTCTACCGCCAGGGTCTGGTGGACCAGAGTTTCACCCTGCTGCGGGATATAGGCTATCTTTACGAAGAGGACGGCGCCTTGTGGTTCAAGGCCACCGCGTTCGGGGACGAAAAGGACCGGGTGGTGCGGCGCAGCAACGGGGTCACCACTTACTTCGCCTCGGACATCGCTTACCACCTGCACAAATTCCGGCAGGGCTATGGCCTGGTGGTGGATATCTGGGGGGCCGATCACCACGGCTATGTCCCCCGGCTCCAGGCTGCGGCCCAGGCTTTGGGGTTTACCGGCCGCCTCAAAGTTATCCTGGTGCAATTGGTCTCGCTCCTGCGCCAGGGGGAGCCCGTGGCCATGACCACCAGGGGCGGCACTTTTGTCACCTTGCGGGAGGTCATCGACGAAGTGGGGAAGGATGCCGCCCGCTTCATTTTTCTTTCCCGGCGGCCCGACGCCCAGTTGGAGTTCGACCTGGAAGTGGCCAAACAGCAGAACAGCGAAAACCCGGTCTATTACGTCCAATATGCCTACGCCCGGTTGGCCTCGGTCTTTCGCCAGGCCGCGGCCCAGGGAATTGTCATGGAGGAGCTGGACCCGCATCGCCTCTCTCTCTTGACCCTGCCCGAGGAGTTGACCATCCTCAAGCTACTGGCCAATTATCCCGAACTGGTTGAGAGCGCGGCCCGCAATCTTGAGCCCCATCGCATCACTTATTTCTTGACGGAACTGGCCGCCCAATTGCATAGTTATTATTACAAACATCGCTTTATCTCTGAAGACGCCGGGCTGACCCAGGCCCGCTTTTGGCTGGTAAGCAGCGTGAAGACCGTATTGGCGCATGGTTTGGGGATCTTAGGGGTGGAGGCCCCGGAAACCATGTAGATCGGTGGGAGAACGTTTGGGCCGACAATTGCGCTTACCGGGGTTCCAGCAGAAACAACCATCAGGAGGTGAAGTGGAGACAGGCCGGGGGAAAAAAAGCAAAAAGACCGGGTGGCATCTCACCCTGGGAATCAAGGAAACCATCTTCACCGGGGTCGGCGTCGCAGGTTTGATGCTGATGAGTTTCGCCCTGGGAGCTCTGGCGGGCCGGGGAGACATTTACCGGGCGGCTTCCTCCTGGGGGCTGATGTCCCAGGAAGGGCCCAAAGTGGCCCAGTGGCCACCGCCCACCGGAACTGGCGGCGGGCCCCCAGCCATAGCCTCGGTCCCAGCAGGGCCGGAAGCAGCTCCTGAACCAATTCCGCCTGTGGCAACGGCGACTGCGCCTGCCGTCACCCCCGCACCTCAGGCTCCAGCAAAGGTTCCGGTTCCGGGTCCAGCACCGGTGGCGGCGGCCAAGCCAGCACACCCGGCTCCGGTTACCGCCTCCATCACTCCGCTATCTCCTCCCGTACCTGCGGCAGCCGCTAAGAAAAAAGGGAAAACCGGCGCGGCGCACCATGATCCCAAAGCCCGGGAAGAAGAAATGCGGCGAGAGCGCCAGGAATTTTCCAAGAAGCTCAATTTCCAGAATAGCTTCGACACCGCTCCCAAGGCGCGGCTGCCTAAGTCCAAAGAACAAGCCAAGGGCGCCAAGGCTCAACCTACTCAAGTGCGGGTCGGCCAGTATAAGACCAGCAAGGAGGCCCAAGCCAAGGTGGCCGAGTTGCAGAAAAAAGGTGTCAAAGCGTCGCTCAAGACGAGCAAGGACGCCAAAGGAACGTTGTATATCGTCTATAAACCCGGGAGCCCCGCTCACACGGACACCGAAAAGCTGGCTAAAAAGGAAAAGAGCAGCAGCGCCCCCAAAAAACCGGCCGAATAAATATTGAGCTTGATCAATCCTCAACGGGGCGGTACGCCACGGAATGCCGCAGGTGTTTCTGAAAATTCTCCCGGTAAGCCCTCGTGAAGTCGGGCATATCCTCCATGATCAACAGGTTCTCGGCGTTCTTGTTTTCAGCCGCCATGGTGAAGTTAAAGGAGCCGGTGATAACCACCCGGTTGTCAATAATCATGATTTTATTGTGGGCAATGGCGTGCTTGTCGTCGATGTAGACCGGGACGCCCACGTTCTTCAAGAAGGTGGCCGCGGAATATTTCTGGGTCCGGTTAGACTTGTCCAACACTGCGGTGACCCTGACCCCGCGCTTCTGGGCGGCAATCAAGGCCTGGGCGATAGGTTTGCTGGTGAATGAATAAGCCTGAATCAGGATTTCCGTCTTGGCCCGGTTAATCTGCGCCAGGATGGCGTCGGTACAGCCGCCGTTGGGGGAGAAATAGACCCGGATAGACCCGGTCTGGGCCAGGGCGACCGCAGACCACAGGCAAAGCGTAACCAACAAGAGAATAAGCGTTTTTTTCTTCATAAAAGTCGATCCAGCCAGCAGCGTCCGGTTAGAAAATTGCATGAGGTTGTTCTGCCCCCCTCACCCCAGCCCTCTCCCCCCGAAGCGGGTGGAGAGGGGGTAGGAGATGTGGCCGTTTTAGTAACCATAATACTAAGTTGCGTCCATAGAAGTAAAAATAGCTTCGGTTTTGTAGAGGCACACTTGCATGTGCGACCACTCTGAGGGCGGACACATAGGTCCGCCCCTACAAAAGCAAAATTACCTGTATGAGCGCAACTTGGTATAAGGCATTAAATCGGTTCCACTTTTTCCCCTCTCCCCAATGGGGGAGAGGGTTAGGGTGAGGGGAAGTAATCTTCTCGGAGCCGGAAGGGCGCAGCGAATTTTTGAGCTGTTGGACTACGCCCAACGAACTTCCTCATTTGCAAAAACCAAACCGGACACTGCTGCGATCCAGCGCCTTTTGTCTTACCAGCAGATCATGAACATGCGGCGCCGCCGCGCTCGGGTGTTTGGACGCAGTCCCTATTTCATCTGTATCTGGGGCCGCGGCACATTCACCCCAGGGCGCGCCGGTAGAATTTTACCGTCTGCTCCCTGGCCCGGCAGCCCCCTAGACGGACCTTCCTTTAGGGCCAGCACCCGGTAGCCAGGCACCGCGAAATTGATATTCTGGCCTCTCACCTGAAACGTGGCAATCCCAATGACCTGGCCCTTCATATTGACCACCGGGCCGCCGCTGGAGCCTGGCGAAATGGGGGCCGAAATTTGCAGGAACTCACCCCGGTCTTTAATGGTGCGGATCGCCGACACCATGCCGTCGGTCACCGTGTGTTCCAATCCCAGGGGGCTGCCCAGCACCACCACGTGTTCCCCCACTTCCGGCCGGGCGCCGCTCACCGTCAGGTAATGCGGCGGGCCGCCGGGCAGATTCACTACCAATTTGACTAGATCGGCCTTGTCATCCGCCGCTACCATCTCAGTCAGAGGGTAAACCTCTCCCTTGGGCAGTTTCACTTCAGCCCGGGCCACCCCTTTGATGACGTGCAGATTGGTGATGAGGTGACCCTGCGCATCCACAAAAAAGCCGCTTCCGATGCGGATGACTTTGCCTTGCGCATTAAACCCGGCCACGGTCACCACGGCAGGGGAGACCTTTTTAATCAGCTCCGGCAGACTCTCCTGACCCCAGGCCGCGCCTGCCCCCAGGCTTCCAAGGAAGACCACCATTATTGCCAAGACGGCCGCGAATTGCCCATTATCCCTGCATCTCATATCGGTTCGCCCATCTTTGTTTCTTATCTGAGTTGACGCGGTTTGGCAATCCCTTTCCCGATTCCTTGGCCCGGCTCCGATCCTTGGTTACAATGATCCATATGCGCATCATCGGCCACCTGGATATGGATGCCTTTTTCGCGGCCATCGAAGAGCGGGACCACCCGGAACTCAAAGGGCGGCCTGTGGTAGTGGGGGCCGACCCCGCGGGAGGGCAGGGGCGTGGAGTGGTGTCCACAGCCAACTACCCGGCCCGCGTCTACGGCATCCATTCCGCCCTGCCCATCTCAACGGCCTGGAAGTTGGCCGAAGCGGCCCGGCGCCGGGGCCAGCCTGCCACCGTCTTCACCCGGGGCAATTACTCCAGGTATCGGGAGGTCTCGGATAAGATCATGGCGATTCTGCACCGTTATGCCCCGGTGGTGGAGACCGCCGGCATCGATGAAGCTTACTTCGACCTGAGTTTCACCGGATCATATGATCGGGCCGCAGACCTGGCCCGTAAGATCAAAACGGAAATCCTGGTCCAAGAAAGGCTCACTGCCTCCATCGGCCTCGGTCCCAACAAGCTGATCGCCAAGATCGCCTCGGACTTTCAAAAGCCCGACGGCCTGACGGTGGTCACCGCGGCGGAGGCGGAAGATTTTTTGGCACCCATGGTGGTGCGCAAAATCCCCGGCATAGGCCCCAAGACCGAGCACTCCCTGGCCCGTCTGGGCATTAAGACTGTCCAAGATTTAAAGAGGTTTTCTGCGAAAGAGTTGGAAGAACGGTTCGGGTCCTGGGGGCCGTCGCTCTATGAGCGGATTCGGGGCCGCCATGATAGTCCACTGGTCACCGAGTGGGAGCCCAAATCCGTTGGAGAGCAAGAAACCTTTGCCAAAGACACGCTGGACCTAGACTTTATTTTCCAGCGCCTTTGGGCTCTCTGCCATGAGGTACATCGGCGCTTTACCAATGGGGGCTTCCACACGTACCGCACCGTGGTGGTCACCGTGCGCTTTGCCGATTTCGCCACCTTTACCCGCTCCCACACCCGGCCAGCGCCCGCGGCCACCCTGCGCACCCTCACCTTCGCCGCCATGAAACTGCTCATGCCGTTTTTAGACAATCGAGAGAACCCCAAGCATAAATTGATTCGCCTTATCGGCGTGCGGGTGGAGAAGTTGGGGAAGGAGGATTTTGGAGTGGGGGAGGTTATGTAGGGCGGGCACTGCCCGCCAAAGATGGTGCGCAGTGCGCACCCTACGGCTGCTACCCTGAAAAGTTGCCGCGGACCCATGTGTCCGCCCCTACGAAAAGCAAGATGGGCAAAGAGTTTTGCCGAAGATATTGATCTTTTTGGGAAACCAAGGTAAGAGAGCGGTATGTGAATAAAGCAGCAGGGGGCGATGGTGGGAGCGCGCTTGGAAAAAGTGGGGCAGGTGTGGCGACGGGTTAAGCCTTGTATCCTGGGGTTTCTGGTTGTTTTGGTGGCGGCCGGGGCTGTCTGGGCCTTGATTTATGTGCCCAAGATGCAGGTGCCGGTCTGTCCGCCGGGCAAGGATGGTCTGCCGCCCAAGATTTGCTTCGATATTGAAAACGAGGCCAGAAAGACCCTGGCTTACATTATGGCTGGCGTTCTGGCTATCATCGGCATCTATATGGGCTTTAGGCGTATCCGGGCTTCGGAGAATCAGGTTAGGTCTTTGGAGCAGCAGGTTGTGGTGGCCCAGGAAGGCCAGATCACCGAACGCTTCACCCGGGCCATCGAGCAGTTGGGCAGCGACCGGATGGAAATCCGTCTGGGGGGCATCTACGCCTTGGAGCGCATCGCCAACGACTCGGACAAAGATTACTGGACGATTATGGAGACCCTTACCGCGTACGTGCGGGAGCGGGTGCCCTGGCGGGAGCAAGCCCAGGACGAAAAAGGGAAAACCTCCGGGGAAGAACCCGTGGTTCAGGAAGCCTTAACCCCGGAGGCGCCCACCGCGGCCGGAGCCGCAGAAGAACAGAACGCCACTGCGGCAACCGCGATCACCCCGGCGCCGGCGGCCCCCAAGCCGGCCACGGACATCCAGGCCATTTTAACGGTATTGGGGAGGCGCAAGTACCGCTACCGCCAGAAAGAAGAGAAGGGGCGGTTGGATTTGCGGAACACCGATTTGCGTGGGGCCGACCTCACGGTAGCCCACCTGGAGGGGGCCAACCTCGTCAAAGCCCACCTGGAGGACGCCGACCTCCAGGAAGCCCACCTGGAGGGCGCCGACCTCACGGTAGCCCACCTGGAGGGGGCCAACCTCTGGAAAACCCACCTGGAGGGGGCCAACCTCTGGTTCGCCCACCTGGAGGGGGCCGACCTCTGGGAAGCCCACCTGGAGGGGGCCGACCTCAAGGTGGGCTTCCTGGAGGGGACCGACCTCTTGGAAACCCACCTGGAGGGCGCCGACCTCAGGGGAGCCATGGGCCTCACCCCGGAGCAACTGGCCCAGGCTATTATAGATGAGAAAACCATCTTGCCCGATTATTTGCAGGAGGAAACCCAAGAGGGCAAAGGGCCGGAGGGGGGCCAAGAGGAATAATGGGTGAATTTTTCATGGCATGAGGCTGGGTTTGCTTAAGGAAATGATAGAGGTGCCCAAGCAGAGCTTGGGCGAATATTGGCGTTCCCAAGTGCAACTTGGGAACGAGATAAGAGAAAATAAGCAGGAGCTTGGGAACGAGGGTAAATAGAGCCAAGCAAATCAGGGCGGACACGCAGGTCCGCCCCTACGGAAAAGCGCTGAGGCGGGCGGGGACGCCCGCCCTACCGGATAAAGAAGGAGGGCCATTTCTGGCCCTCCTGCTATTTTATGCTTATGGGATTGGGGTGGGGGTTTGGGGTTTTTTGTGAGGGGGAAAGGGCACTTACGAAAAAGCCCTTTGCCCCTCCCCCAAATTCTTTTCTACCACCCTGTGATCAGGTAGTCGTGGATGGAGTTGGAGGCCTGGCGGCCGGCGCCCATGGCCAGGATGACGGTGGCAGAACCCGTGACGATATCGCCGCCGGCCCAGACTCTGGGTTTCATGGTTTTGCCGGTCTTGGGGTCGGCTACGATGTAGCCCCATTTATTCAAGGCCAGACCCGGGGTGCTCTTGGTGAGCAAGGGGTTGCTGCCTGAACCGATGGAGATAACCGCAGTGTCGATTTCCACGATGAACTCGGAGCCCGGTATGGGTACCGGACGCCGCCGCCCGGAGGCATCGGGCTCGCCCAGTTCCATCTTCAGGCACTCGACCCCGGTGAGACGACCGGTGGCCTCATCGCCCAGGAAACGCAGCGGATTGGAGAGCAGCAGGAACTCGACGCCCTCTTCCTCGGCGTGGTGGACTTCAGCGCCGCGGGCGGGCAGTTCGTCATGAGAGCGCCGGTAGATGATGTAGGAATGGTCGGCGCCCAGGCGCAGGGCGGTGCGGGCTCCGTCCATGGCCACGTTGCCGCCGCCGAAGGTGGCCACGTTCTTGCCTTTGACGATGGGCGTGTCGTAGTTGGGGAAGTCGTAGGCCTTCATGAGGTTGGCGCGGGTCAGGTACTCGTTGGCGGAGTAGACCCCGATGAAGTGCTCGCCGGGAATTTTCAGGAACACGGGCAGGCCTGCGCCCACGCCCAGAAAGACGGCGTCGAAGCGTTCCAGCAATTCATCCACGGTCTCGGAGCGGCCGATGACCGAGTTGACCTCGATCTTGGCCCCCATTTGTTCCAGGAAATTACACTCCTGGGCCACAATGGCCTTGGGCAGACGGAATTCCGGGATACCGTAGAGCAGCACGCCGCCTGGGCCGTGCAGGGCCTCAAAGATGGTGACGTCATGGCCCTTCTGCATCAGGTCGCCGGCCACGGTCAGGCCCGAGGGACCCGCTCCCACCACCGCCACCTTCTTGCCTGAGGGTTCGGGCTTGGGGGGCAGGATTTGCTTGCCATGTTCCCGCTGATAGTCAGCCGCAAAGCGCTCCAGGTTGCCGATGGCCACCGGGGCGTCTTTTTTGCCGACAATGCACATGCCTTCGCACTGCACTTCCTGGGGGCAGACCCGGCCGCACACCGCGGGCAGGGAGTTTTTCTCCCAGAGTTTGCGGATGGCGCCTTCAAAGTCGCCTTCCTTAATCTTTAAGATAAACTGGGGTATATCGATTTCTACCGGGCAGCCCTGTTTGCAGCGGGGGTCTTTGCACTGGATGCAGCGTTGGGCCTCAAGCATAGCCTGGTCAACGGTGTAACCGAAGGGCACTTCTTCGAAGTTGCGGGCCCTGACCTTGGGTTCCTGCTCCGGCATCTTTTGCCTGGGGATCTTTTCTTTTTTGGGGGCTTTTGCTTCTTCCGACATTATCCTTCTCCTCCTGGCTTATGTGCCTTTACGGGTAATTTCTTAGCTGCAACAGGAGCATTTCCCGCCGCCGTGGCATTCTTTGAACTGGTCGTAGGTGACCTTTTCCTCGATCATATAAGAGCGCAGGCGCAGGTCCAGTTCGTCCCAATCGACCTCATGGCCTTCAAACTCCGGCCCGTCCACGCAGGCGAACTTCATCTGGTCCGCGACTTTGACCCGGCAGCAGCCGCACATGCCGGTGCCATCCACCATGATGGGGTTAAGGCTCACCAGGGTTTTAACCCCAAATTCCTTCGTGACCTTGCAGCAGAACTTCATCATGGGCACGGGGCCTATGCACACTGCCAGTTTAATGTCCTTATCCCTGGCCAGGGTTTCCTTCAGTTTTTCGGTGACGAACCCCTTATGGCCGTAAGTGCCGTCGTCGGTGCAGATCATGAGCTCATCGGACGCGGCCTTCATCTTGTCTTCCATGATGAGCAGGTCTTTGGAGCGGGAGCCGATGACGGAATAGACATAATTGCCTATCTGTTTCAGGCCCCGGGTAATGGGGTGCAGGACTGCGATACCGGTGCCGCCGCCGACGCAGATCACCTTACCCACGTTTTCCAGGTGGGTGGCCTGTCCCAAAGGACCGATGACATCCAGGTAGGAGTCTCCGACCTTCAAAGTTTTGAAGAGCGCAGTGCTCTTGCCCACCACCATATAAATGATGTTGATCAGACCTTTGGCCGGATCGGTATCCGCCATGGTCAGGGGGATGCGTTCGCCCTTCTCATTGGCCCGCAGGATGACGAACTGCCCCGGTTTGGCCTTGGCCGCAATCTTGGGGGCCTTGATCCAGTTGCTGATGATAGTGCCCTGGGCCATTTCGACGCGTTCCACTATTTCGAACATTTGAGACTCTCCTCACTTCGCGAAAAATTTATTTCACAATCCCCGTTTGCGTTATAGGTTCGGGGCAACCCCGCCCCTACAGACAACTGGTGAAGAATTTATGGCCACCGCCGAGATCTCGCGGATGGGGGCCGGTGAAGCCGTTGTGCCGGAAATAAAACACAAGGGGGCTGCCACTATGCGCCTATCGGCTTCAGTCTAAACCTGCCTTGGTCTCTTCTACATCGCATGTTTATTACCATGCGCGGAGGCAACGGCGCAAGTGATAAATATCACAAACCGATAGAAAAATCATGGATCATAATCAGCCGACTTCTGTCATCGGGTGAAGAGGCGATAAGGTGGCGAAGCAGAGCTTCGCCGGAAATTTGCATTCCCAAGCTGGAGCTTGGGAACGAGGGCAAAACGAGAAGTTTTTCACTTATCCACCCCTCACCCTAGCCCTCTCCCACAAGGGGAGAGGGGAATTATAAGGAAAGAACAGAGCAATCATAAAAAAAAACCGGCTTCCTTGGGCAATGCCTCGGGAAGCCGGTTTATGGTTCAAGTCAGGGGGGCGCAGGGCGCACCCCACCTTTCATTTAGAACAGGCCGGTCACTTTGCCGGTCTTCACATCGACGTCGACACGGCGGTAGGCCGGGTCGGAACCGGTGCCGGGCATCAGGGAGATGGCGCCGCACACGGGGCAGATGAACTTGGCGCCGCCGTAGATGAGGAAGTCACGGACGGGCAACCGCCAACCCTTGGGAGTGCCTTTCTTGCTGGGATCATGGGTCAGGGACAGGTGCGTCTTGACCATCATGGTGGCATATTCGTTGAACTTGGGATCCGCTTCAAAACGTATGGCCTTGGCATTGGCTTCGGGGGCGAAGTCCACGCCGTCAGCGCCGTACACTTCTTTGGCGATCAACTCAACGCGCTTGCGCAGGGGCAGCTCGTTGGGATAGAGGAACTTGAACTCGTTCTTCTCTTTGCAAGCATCTATGACCGCATCGGCAAACTCCAGGGCGCCTTCGCCGCCGAACTGCCAGTGCTTGGACACTGCCACCCGGGCGCCTTCGGCTTCACAGGCCCGCCGGATCAGGTCATGCTCTTCCTTGGAGTCGAAATGGAAGGCGTTGATACACACCACCGGGTTGATGCCGGCTTTCTTGATGTTGCGGACATGGTGCACCGCGTTCTGTACGCCCTCTTCCAACCATTTGAAGGTCTCGGGCGAGGATGAGAAGTACTCTTTGGGGACGGGCCGGCCCGGAGGGCACGGCAGGGCGCCGGCGTTGACCCCGTGGTGTTTCAGGCCGCGGACGGTGGCGGTAAGCACCGACACATTGGGAATGAGGCCGCTGAAACGGCATTTGACGTTCCAGAATTTCTCAAAGCCGATGTCAGCGCCAAAGCCGGACTCGGTGATGTGGTAGTCGAACAGCTTCAGGCCGACCTGGTCGGCGACGATGGAGCTTTGCCCCACGGCGATGTTGGCAAAGGGACCGGCGTGCACGAAGACAGGCTGCTTCTCCACGCTCTGCATCAGGGTGGGGTTGATGGAGGGGACCATCCAGGCCATCATGGCGTTGCCCACTTCCAGGTCGCCGGTGGTGACAGGGTTGCCCTTCTTGTCGTAAGCTACGACGATTTCGTTCAAGCGTTTCTTGAAGTCCGCCAAGCCGTTAAAAATGGACAGGATGGCCATAACTTCGGAGGACACGGCGATGCCGGTTTTGGACTGCATCATGAAGCCGTCGGCCTTGGTGGTGCCCATACCGATGATCATGTTCCGCAGGGATTGGGCGCAGAAGTCAAGGATCCAGCCCATTTCGACGTTGCGAGGGTCCATGTTCAGGCGCTTCAGATTCCGTTTGGCCAGTTGGGCGTCGTCATAGTTAAATTCGTGCTGCATCCGGGAGGTCATCGCCACCATGGCCAGGTTGTGGGCGTTCATGATGTTGTTGATGTCGCCGGTGAGGCCCAGGGAGAATTCGGTCATGGGGATCAGCAGCGAGATACCGCCGCCGGCCGCGGTGCCCTTGATGTTCATGGTGGGGCCGCCGGAGGGCTGGCGGAGGGCGCCGCCCACGTTCTGCTTGCGGGCGCCCAGGCCCTCGATCAGGCCCATGGAGGTGGTGGATTTGCCTTCCCCCAGGGGAGTGGGGGTGATGGCGGTGACTTCGATGTACTTGCCGTCGGGTTTGTTCTTCAGGCGTTCCAGGCACTTCATGTAATCGACGCGGCCGATTTTCTGACCGTGCGGGATGCGCTCGTCTTTGGGGATTTCCAACTTATCGCACATTGCGTCAAAAGGAATCATCTCCGCTTCGGCGATTTCGGCAATCTGCCAGTCAGCCTGTTTAACCGGATCATACTTCGCCATAAAAACTGCCTCCTTAAGATATGGTAATTATTGGCTATCTAATGGTCATCCCCGGGGTGGCCCAGGTGATGGGACAGCATACTCGAGCCCCCCGTCCCCGAGGAGGGGACAGATCGCAGCTCATACTTTTTTTCACATAGTCCCCCATTAAATAGACCTCAAGTGCATTTGTCAATAAATTTTTGACTTTTTAAATCAGTCAGCCCAAAATTCCTCTGGATTTTTCTATTTGACAATACCCCTGGTTTCGCCATAGAATTAAGTGAATAGAAGTACAAGGCCCGACGTGGCCCTTTTCATATTCATTAAAAGAAGTTGGCCGCGGATAATTTTGCTTAGATCCAAGCCCCTTTACGCCACGTGGATCCGGGGGCCCGAAGAGACAACTGTGGAGAAGTTAACGATTTTTTTTTGCGCTGGATAAATGGATTAATGGAATAGGAGGAACGCTATGGTCATAGCGGAATCGAAACCCCTGGCGGAAATCCTGGATATGGTCAAGGATTTCAAAAAGATCGTGGTGGCTGGCTGTAAAGGCTGCGTGACCGTATGTTGTGCGGGTGGCGAAAAAGAGGTGGCCATTCTGGCCTCCGAGCTCAAGATCGCCCGCAAAGCCGCCGGGAATGAGTTGGAAGTGAAGGAATATACCTGTGAACGGCAATGCGATCCCGAATATATCGAGCCGCTGGACGACCTGGTGGACGGCGCTGACGCCATAGTCTCCATTGCCTGTAGCGTCGGGCCCCAGTATTGCGCCGCCCGCTACCCCTATCTCCGGGTTTTCCCGGGCCTCAACACTACCAGCATCGGCGGGGCTACGGAACACGGGGTCTGGAAGGAATTTTGCCAGGCCTGCGGTAGCTGTATCATCGGCAATTTTGGTGGGCTGTGCCCCATCACCCGCTGCGCCAAGCAGCTCTTGAATGGGCCCTGTGGAGGCTCTTCCGAGGGCATCTGCGAAGTCGGTAAGGGCTCCATCCCCTGCATCTGGCAACTGATTTACGATCGCCTGAAAAATCTCGGGGAGTTGCACAAACTCACCGAAGTGCAGCTCTATAAAAATTGGTCTACCAGCCGGGACGGCGGGTTACGCACCACGATACGGGAGGAATTGAAACAATGACCGCCGAATACTCCGCGGGAAGCAAACTGGAAAAAATCTTTAGGAGCGGCCAGAAGGCCGTGACCGGCGAATGCGGCCCGCCCCGGGGCTGCGACGTCGAGCATTTCAAGCACAAGGCGAATTTTCTGAAAGGTAACGTTGATGCCGTCAACGTCACCGACAACCAGACCGCGGTAGTGCGGTTCTGTTCCATGGCCGCCGCGAAAATCCTCCTGGAAATGGGCATGGAACCGGTGATGCAGATGGTCACCCGGGATATGAACCGCATCGGCCTCCAGAGCAATATTCTAGGCGCTGCGGCCTTGGGGATCAAGAACCTGCTGTGCCTGACCGGCGATCACCAGTCCTTCGGCGACCATCCCCAGGCCAAGAACGTTCACGACCTGGATTCCGTCATGCTGGCCCACACCGTCAAGAACATGCGGGATGAGGGCAAGATGATCAGTGGCACCGAACTCCAGGGCCGGCCCAAAATCTTCATCGGCGCCGCGGCCAACCCCTTTGCCGACCCCCAGGAATTCCGGGTGGTGCGCCTGGGCAAAAAGATCAATGCCGGGGTCCAGTTCGTCCAGACCCAGTGCATTTATAATATGGAGCGCTGGCGGAAGTTCATGGAAATGGCCAACGACATGGGCCTCACGGAAAAGTGCTTCATCATGGCCGGCATTACGCCGCTGAAATCCGTGGGTATGGCCAACTACATGAAAAAATTCGTGCCCGGCCTGGACGTGCCCGACTCCTTCATCACCCGGTTGAAGGGCGTGCCTAAGGACAAGGTGGCCGCAGAAGGCATCAAGATCGCGGTGGAGCAGATCCATGAGTGCCTGGCCATGAAAGGCGTATCAGGCATCCACCTCATGGCCATCGAATGGGAAGACCATGTGCCGGAGATCGTCGAAGCCGCCGGTCTCCTGCCGCGGCCGGTGATAGAAGCCGACTAAGGCAATATTTCCTGACAATACTCAAGCCCGGTCCAAAAGGATCGGGCTTTTTTTATGGGGGAAGGTTGAACGCTATCGCAGGATGCATTATAATGACCATAGTAATTTTACTATAATCAATTGTTTGAGGAAAACACTATGGACTCTCTAACGGTGTCGAAATTCAAAGCAACCTGCCTGGCGGTGGTGGAAGAGGTGGCCAAAACCAAGAAGCGGATAATCATTACCAAACGGGGCAAGCCCATCGCTGAATTGATTCCCTATGACACGGAAACGGAGCCGGTGCCCCTGAACGAGACGGTGGCCTTTATGGGGGATATCATCTCGCCGGTGGCTGCAGAGGATTGGGAATCTCTCAAATGAAATCAATCCTTCTGGATACCCATGTTTGGATTTGGCTGAGCATCGGCGATCTACATTCCCGCTCCGCTCAGGCCCAACAGGAATTAAGCGGCGGCAGTCGTTGGATTTCTGCCATTTCCTGTTGGGAGTTGGCTAAGTTGGTGGAGCGGCAACGTATCAGGTTCACCATTTCCACTCTGAGCTGGATCCGCCGTTCCTTAAACGAAAATGATATCCGCATCGTGGAGTTGACCCCCGAAATCGCGGTGGAAAGTACCAATCTGCAAGGATTTCACCGGGACCCCGCGGATCAGATCATCGTGGCCACCTCGCGGGTGTTGGGGATGCCGTTGGTGACTGCGGATCAGAGAATTATCCAGTTCGGCGACGTAGAAACCATCTGGTAGCGGGCAACCCAATCTCTTGAGTCCGGGGTCTCCCAGGGTAGCAGCGTATTAAGGCAATTCTTATTAGCAATATCCAAGCCCGGTCCGACAGGATCGGGCTTTTTTTATTTGAGCGGATGTTGTATGGTGGATTGATAGAAGGGGTGGGTTTGAAATCCGCCCCCTACCGCAATCCTGTTTTATCAAAAAGATATCCCTCAGGAGGTCAGAATATGGACCATTCCTCTTCCCGCGATAAGCCCGTCTCCATCCACTCCGATACTCTGGCCATGGTGGACAAGGCCCGGGCCGAAGGATTGGAGATCATCTGGGATCGGGCCGCGGCTCAGGAGCCCCAGTGCGGCTTTTGCGAGTTGGGGCTTTCCTGCCGCATCTGCGTTATGGGACCTTGCCGGATTGATCCCTTTGGCGACGGCCCTCAGCGGGGTATTTGCGGCGCCGACGCCCACATCATGGTGGCCCGCAACCTGGGCCGTATGGTGGCCGCGGGCGCAGCCTCCCACTCCGATCACGGCCGTGACCTGCTGGAAACACTCCTGGCCGTGGGTGAAGGCCGGGCGCCGGGGTTCGGCATCGCGGACGGGGACAAACTGAACCGCCTGGCCGCGGAGTTCGGGGTGGCGGCGGAGCTTGAACCCTTGGCCAAGGCCAAGGAGCTGGCCCTGGCCATGATGGAAGAATACGGCATCAAGAAGGGCTACCTCACCTTCACCCGGCGCCTGCCCGCGGTGCGCCTGGAAAAATGGCGCGCCCTGGGCATCGAGCCCCGGGGGGTGGATTGGGAAGTCACCGAAATGATGCACCGCACCCACATGGGCGTGGACAACGACGCGGTCAACCTCCTGGTCCAGGCACTTAGGGTGGCCCTGGCGGACGGCTGGGGCGGCTCCATGATTGCCACGGAGATTTCCGACGTCCTCTTCGGCACTCCCAAACCCACGGCCTCTCAGGTTAATTTAGGCGTGCTCAAAGGGGACCAGGTGAACCTCATCCTCCATGGCCACTCGCCTCTGGTTTCGGAAATGGTGGTCCGGGCCGCCCAGGACCCGAAACTGGTGGCCCGGGCAAAAGAATTGGGGGCGGGGGCCATCAACGTGGTGGGCTTGTGCTGCACCGGCAACGAGGTCCTCATGCGCCAAGGGATTCCCATGGTCGGCAACCACCTGGTGCAGGAACTCACCCTGATCACCGGCGCGGTGGAGGCCATGGTGGTGGACTACCAGTGCATCATGCCGTCTTTGGGGGACCTGGCCGCGTGCTACCACACCAAATTTTACACCACCGCGGCCAAGGCCAAGTTTCCCGGAGCCATTCACCTGCCGTTCTCCCCGGAAACCGGCGAGGAGTTGGGCCGCGAGTTGGTTTCCCAGGCGGTGGAGAACTTCGCCCGACGCCGGCCCGAGAGGGTGCTCATCCCCGGAACCCCCGTGTCCCAGGTAAGCGGCTTCTCGGTGGAGATCATCAAGGAAGCCTTAGGCGGCACCTGGGACCCCTTGCTGGACGCCATCAAAGCAGGCCAGATTAGGGGCGCGGTGGGCGTGGTGGGCTGCAACAATCCGAAGGTGGTACATGACTACGGCCATACCACCCTCACCCGGAAGCTCATCGAACATGACATTCTGGTGGTGGACACCGGCTGTGCCGCGGTGGCCCACGCCAAGGCGGGCTTCAAACAGCTTTCGGCCGCGGCCCTGGCCGGTCCGGGCCTGAAGGCGGTCTGCCAAGCCCTGGGTATCCCGCCGGTCCTCCACATGGGGTCGTGTGTGGACAACACCCGCATCATCAATCTGGCCGCGGAACTGGCCCAGGCCCTGGGTGTGGATCTGGATCAACTGCCCCTGGCCGCGGCGGCCCCCGAATGGTATTCCGAGAAGGCCGCCACCATCGCCTGCTATGCCGTGGCCAGCGGCGTCTACACCGTACTGGGGGTCATGCCCCCGGTCCTGGGCAGCAGCGCGGTCACCGACCTGTTATTGAACGGTCTGGAAGCCCATGTGGGGGCCACCTTCGCGGTAGAGACCGACCCGGCCAAGGCCGCAGACCTTATCATTGCGCATGTGGAAGGCAAGCGCCGGGGGTTGGGTTTGGAAGCGAGGTGAGGCTTTAATAATTGCAGGGTGTTCATGCAATACGCACCCTGCAATTATTTAAAAGCAAAACACTTGTTAAAGGACGAAAAGATGGACGACGAAATTAAAGTTCGTTTTGATGAACTCGACAAGCGATTGGTAAGTGCAGAAAAACGCTTTGATGATATTAAATGGTATTTCGGCGGTGTAACCGGTGTTTTCATGATCGTCTTCAGTTTGTTGACGGTCATATTGAGTTGGAACTACAAAGCTGAAAGAGATTCCTTAAGAGAATTTCAAAAAGATATCAAAGCCGAATTGGGCAAGGTTGAATCCCCGCCTGAACTAGAGATACTTGGCACGAATGGTTTACCTCTAGCTAATCAGGAAATAGAGGCTACTTTTGAAAAAGAGGAAGATGGTCATTTCGTAATGCAAATAAATCTAACTATCAGAAATATAGGCGATTCTTTAAGTGGGCCTTTATACACTAAGATATACTCTTCAAATCCAATTAATTTTTTGTTTAAAAGTACAGACGAACCAAAATTCCAGTATGAGTTTTATATTGACCCTAAAAATATGCCCTTAATTGAATTGCCAGGGCGATACTCTACTGAAATCACTTATAATTTAAGATTGAAACACAAGACAATCCCACCAAATGGGAAATACCCAGCAATGATCAAGATCTTTTTTGGCAAGGGAAAAATCTCTCGAGCTAATTTTACATTGGTTATTGCTCAGAAGTAGCGTCGATTCCCGGGCCTGGAGGCTCGCTAAGGGGAAAATTCGCGTGACCAATGAAACCGATAAGCTGGGCCCCAGAGACTTTGTCACCGGCTGCCTGGTAATCGTGATAGCCATCTTTGTGGTTCCCATACTGGTCCTTATCTTTAAGATAAGCGTTTATCTGGCCATATTCATTGGCATAGTAGTGGCCGTGCTTTTAGGCATTGCTTTATTGGGGAGGTTGATAAGACTTATCTTTTTCGGAAGCCGGGCGGATGATCAGAATCGAAACAATGGATAAAGGATGCCTAAGTTTCTACTGAAGGAAGCTTTCAACCAGGGTTAGGAATTTTTCGGCACGTTTCAAGTGTTCTTTGGCTGTCTCGATGGTAATACTAGAAACCGGTGAATAATCGCCTTCGTGTCGTGCTTCCAAGGCGTCCAGCAAATAGCGATGATATTCAGCGGAAATACGGCCGGGTTTGACCAGGTATTTGCCAAAGGCGGCGATTACTGCGGAATGTTTCGAGAAAGCCAGCCCTTCCCCCTCCAAAACGGCTTGGGTTAGATAAAACATGGCATAATAGGCTCTGGAGGCAGCAAACCCGGGGAAGCCGCCTTCAAGCAATAAGCGGGCTGCGGCTATGCTCTCCCTGGCGCGACCAAGGAGTTCTTCCTGGTCAGGTGTCATAGAGTTATTCCATCTTGCCGCACGTTGCGTAAGAAAGGGCCGTGACGATGAAAAAATCTTTCCTGGTCCATGAAGATACAGGCGATAACCACATCGTGTCTCAGGCTCAATGTCGATACCACTTCGCCGGTGCGTTCGATCTCCAACCCGGCGTCCACCGGTCCCTTCAACACTACCAGAAGGTCGATATCGGAGTCTGGTTCAGCATCCCCGCGGGCAGTGGAGCCATAGTGAACCAACTGGACCAACCGATCGCCGTAGAGCCCGCGCAGAGATTTCTGCAATGCTGACAATACCGTCTGGATTAACGGATTCATACCGTCTCTTTTTGATTGGTATAATCTCTTAGATGGAACAAATTAACAATTATAATAGAATGTTTCAAACCTTATTATCAAGACCGCGATTAATCAATCGCCCTTTCCCGATAAATTATTAAGCCTGTGGTCTTGGCCATTCAGGGTTTGAATTGGCGCCCGTCTACGGCCTCACCCCTGACTCACCCCTGCAAAAGTCATTGACAAAATGGGGTAAAAAAAGATATTTTTATAAAATTAGGTCCTAACTTTTCTTAGGAGGAAGAGAATGGCTGAGCCCCTTCAGGTAAGCGATGCTGATTTCGAACAGGAAATCCTGAAGTCCGATATGCCGGCTTTGGTGGATTTTTGGGCGGCTTGGTGCGGCCCCTGCCGGGCCATTGCTCCGGTGGTGGAAGAATTGGCCCGGGATTACCAAGGCAAGGTGAAAGTGGCCAAGATGAACGTGGATGAAAACGCAAAAACTCCGGCAAAATACGGCATCAGGGCCATCCCCACTTTGATCATCTTCAAAGGGGGACAGGTGGTGGAACAGATCACTGGCGCCGTCTCCCGTTCCATCATCGAAAACGCCTTAAAGAAAGCCCTCTAAGCCGTCGATCTGGCATGCCTGAGTGGGATAATGGGCAGATGATGACCACCAATCTCATTGAAAACTACCCGGGATTCCCCAAGGGAGTCACCGGCTTCGATCTCGAATTCCGCCGCCAAGAAGTCCTGGAACCGCGGGAGATGGCTCGGTTGCGGCCATTACCGTGGAAAACTACCTGGAAGAGCTGAAGCGAGGGTAACCTATGACCAAAAAAACTATCGCTCAAAACCTTTTAGCACTGGTCCTGGTGTTCGCCATCAGCGGTTGCGGTACCTTCAAGGGCTGGTTCTCTAAAAAGAAACCCGATGCGCCCCCGGACGTCTTGGCCGAGGAAGGTATTAAAAACTTAAAAAAGAAAAAGTACGATGATGCTATCGAGACCTTCGAAAAAGTGAGGGACCGGTACCCTTACAGTGAGCAGGCCACTATGGCCCAGCTCAAGGTCGCCGACGCCTATTTCTTCAAAAAAAAGTATGACGAAGCCATGCAGGCTTACAAGGAATACGAAAAACTTCACCCCACCAGTAAGGCCGTGCCTTACTGCATTTACCGGGAAGGTCAGTGCTGCTATCGCCAGCGCTCGACTATAGATCGGGACCAGACCTATACCCAAAGGGCCATTGACGAGTTCAAGCGGTTAAAACAAAAGTTCCCCGATTCCGAATATGTGTCCAAGGCAGATACCTATCTGGCCCGCTGCCGCAAAGACCTGGCGGACCATGAGTTCTATGTGGCTGAGTATTATCATAAGACGAAGCGCCACCAGGCCGCCCTCGACCGCTATCAAACCCTGATTCAGGATTATCCCGACCACCCCAAGGTTCCCCAAGCCAAGCAAAGTATCGAGGAATGTCAAAAGAACCTTGCCAAGACAGACAAGCCCAACGGCATCCTCTCCAAGGTTGGCAGCATTTTTGACGCCAAGTGGTAACGACTCCCCGGGGTCGGCTCAGTGCCGGCCCCCCTGCTTTAGCTTTGAGCCTTTCTCACTTGTCATCTCAGCCACAAGCCTAGCCACCCCCTCGACAATCTCGCCCACGTCATGCCAGGGTCACCTGTTTATAAGCAGATTTTGTAACTGCCAGGCGTTTTGGGCTGCAAAGCCGGCTTCGTCGTTATCGAAGTAGCAAAAGACCTCTCGACCCTGTCGGCTCCAGGCAGCAATGGCTCCGGCCCATTCTTCCAGGGTCTGGGCGAGGTACCGGCCCTGATAGGGGCCTTTGGGGCCATGAAGCCGGATATAGACAAAATCTGCCGTGACTTCTAAGGGGGAGAGATATCCGCCAAGGTCATAGATACAGAACGCCACATTATACTGCATCAGCAGGTCTAATGTCTGGTCATTGATCCAGCTCTGATCCCGCAACTCAAGAGTATAGCGCCAGGTCTCGGGCAGCGCCGTAAGAAACGCGGCCAGCCGCTCTCTATTAAAGTGCCAGCCCGGGGGCAACTGGAAGAGGATGGGACCCAACTTGTCCTTGAGGAGCGGCACCCTTTCCAGAAATGGCGCCAGGGACCGCTCCGGGTCCTTCAGTTTCTTCATGTGGGTGATGAAGCGGCTGCCTTTGACGGAAAAAATGAAGCCCGGGGGTACACCGTCCCGCCAGGTCGACAGAGCTCGTTCCGTGGGCAGTTGGTAGAAAGAATTATTGATTTCTACGGTATGGAAATGGCGGGCGTAGAATGCCAGGAACCCTTCCGAGCCCAGGGTTTCAGGATAAAAAGGCCCCCGCCAATGTCTGTAGTGCCATCCCGAGGTGCCGATATGGATAAGTCCAGCGGTCTTCATCGCGGCAAGGACGAAAATGCGCTCAAACAGATAATTGGGTAGCTAGTCACTATCCTTGAATACCCCCTTCTCTCTGCAAGGTTTTTTCAGATAGATAGTTACCATTTCTCGCAGGTGGCATGTCCATGCGGCCACAATCTTCACTAATCGAGCCATTATCAGGGGTATTGGTATTGGTTCAAAAGCTCGGCTGTAATGAAGTAATTGGTTCTGGGAGTTTGGTATGCCAAATGGTTTTGGAAAATTATTTTTTCGACGAAATTTATGCTATCATGCATCTCGCTTTCAAAGGAGAAAAATTCTTGTGTAAAACTCTGAACCAGAGTTCCCATTTTATTGAACGCGTTGGCCTTGGCTGACTCATATTCTCGGCAAATAAAAAGTTAGTTTCCTTGGTTAATTTCTTATATCGGTAGGTATTTGCCTCATTATCAACCTATTATAATACGTATAGCTATTTGAATATATGCAAAATACAAATAAATATCTAAATAGAGAGATTATCACTTTTGCTTGGTTAAACAGTTATGCTATTTTATATGTGTTTTTGATTAAAAATATACTGAGCGGGAGTGAAAACCCCAGTGTATTTTATGTATTATTCGCCAAATATGAGATTTTAATTTTCATTTTAATTTATATTATGCTCGCTCTTGTCTATTTAGCAATAAATAAAATCAACTTTATGGCTTCGGTTCATAAAAAGCATAGTGTATTAACCTTAACAACAAAAGTTAATTTTTGTTTACCTGTTGCTACGTTTATAATTACGTTTATCGGGACCTTTATTGTTTTTCACAATTACCCATTAGCCATGGATGAATATGCCCCTCAGTTTCAGGCGGCGATATTTGCAGCTGGAAGACTAAAAGCTGTGGTGGCACAGCCCTGGCGGGAATTTGCTACCTCATTACAACCTATCTTTACGGTCTATGACAACAGTTCGCATAGTTGGCATCAAGCCTATTTGCCGGTTTATGCGGCCATTAGAGCTCTTTTCTTGAAATTGGGTTTTGCTTCAGTCACAAACCCATTTCTGGCCGCGTTAAGCGTGATCTTTATCGGACTGGCAGCCAGAAATATCTGGCCTCGCGAGAAAAATGCACCGCTCTTGGCCATGCTCCTGTTGATGTCTTCCTCACAATTTTTGATAACTTCCATGACTGGATATTCAATGCCGGCCCATCTTCTCCTTAATATTGTCTGGATCTATTGCTATACTCACAAGCAGGAATTTTTAGGGTTTCTTTTGCCGATTATCGGCGTTATTGCTTTGGGGGTCCATAACCCGTTTGTCCACGCCTTGTTTGTGGCGCCATTTTTATTACGCATTTTAAGGGAACGGACCTGGAAATTTTCCCTTTATGTTGGCGTGATTTATGGACTGGGAGTTTTATTTTGGTTCTATTATTGGAAAGTTATCTGTCCCATTCCAAGTCTCGGCTCAACTAATAATCATGTCAGGATATTTGGTCCTCCAGGATTAATCCAATTATTAATAATTCAACCCATTAATTTATTTTTGATAATATCATGGCAATCGCTGGCCATCACTATTTTGGCTTTTTTGGTCATCAGGAAATGGCGGCAGATAGGTTCTCTTCAACATGATTTGTTCTGGGGATGCGCTCTGACGTTTGGGTTTTATTTCTTTTTTGCTTCCGACCAGGGACATGGCTGGGGATACCGTTATATATATGGAGTGCTGGGCAATCTCATCTTACTGGCAGCGGCTGGCTGGTATGAGTTGCGGGAAACCATCGGCGTTGAAAAGGCCGTTAATTTTATGGTAGTTACCCTGGCATTGGGCCTATTCATCCAGTTTCCCATCCGATGCGTCCAGGCCGAAGCCTTTGTCCGTCCTTTTGCTGCCGGCATGCATTACCTAAAGAGCCGGCCTGAACCTTTTATTCTCATAGATAAAAAGGAAATCTGGTACTCGCAGGATTTTGTCAGGAACGACCCCTTTCTCTGCAATCGGCCCAAGTTTTTTTCCAGTAACAAATTGTCCGAGCACCAGTTGGAACGACTGAAGAAGATGGGAAAGTTGTATAAAGTTGAATCGGAAGAATTGGCGAGGTTTGGCTTGGTGAGAGGTGGGCTTTCTGGAACCGAAAAAGAGCAGGAAAAGGGAGCAGCAGCACCTTGAGGCAAGGCTTACGGAGCCATCAGCCACTCTCTGACCGAGGTAGTCAAGGGAAATATCGGACTCCAGCCCCTCCAGAGAATACAACCCTGCAGCTGGGCAGAAATAATTATCTAAATTGGGATTTTATTTAGTCTCTGACCTATAATTTAATTTGAAGCGGATTTTTTCTGAAAGGATGCTGGAATGTATAAGAATGATATCTCCAAATACTCGAAGAATTATCGAATTGCCATTTTGATCCCCTGCTATAACGAGTCAGCTACAATTGCCACGGTTATCTCTGACTTCCGTAATATCCTATCTGATGCCGATATCTATGTTTGTGATAACAATTCAAATGATGGCACAGCGCAAATAGCCGAGGCAGCTGGCGCCATTGTCATGTATGAGTCAAGAAAGGGGAAAGGATACGCGGTAAGACGCCTCTTGCATGAAGTTGATGCCGATTTATTTATATTGGTTGATGGTGATTCTACATATTATGCCAATGAATTACCAAAGCTTATTTCGGAAATTATTTTAAAAAAAGCCTTTATGGTTGTTGGGGTTAGAAGGCCTATTGATCCAAAGGGATCCTTTCGCCCTTTACACCAATTAGGCAATAAATTAATAACTAAAATTATCAATCTATTATTTAATACGAATCTTACTGATGTATTGAGTGGTTATAGGGTTTTGTCCAGAAATTATGCTAAGGTGGTGCCATTTTTAAGTAGGGGCTTTGAAATTGAGACTGAGATGACTTTACATGCGCTTGAGTTTGATTTGCAAATAAGTGAAATACCTGTTTCATACGGTAGTAGGCCCCAGCAGAGTATATCTAAGTTAAGTACCTACCGCGATGGACTTCTGATATTCAAGACTATTTTTAGTATTTTTAGAGACTGTAGGCCGATGTTGTTTTTTGGAACAGCATCGTTGATGCTGATATTTGCAGGTTTACTATTAGGCATTCCAGTAATTATGGACTTTTATAAGACTGGAATGGTTGGCAGGTTCCCAACCGCTATTTTGGCAGCTAGTTTAGAACTTTTGGCCTTTCAAATGATAGGAGTTGGGTTGGTATTAGAGACTATGGCCCGACAACGGCGCTTTTTTCAACAATTTTGGTTGAAACATTTTGGAACAGACTCGCCTTCTCATATTGAATCATAAAGCAATAACTTGGAAGACATACAATGAAAGGGAGCATCGTATTTTTTGTTAGGCTAGAGAATCACCAACTTAACAGTCTTATAAAAAGAGGAAACTAACGTTGGAGGGAAGCTTGAGCCCAAAGCCGAAAATCGGCATAATCACCAGCTTCATGCCTCCACATCTTGGAGGTTTAGAAGTTTTAGCGGAAAACCTCTTTCACGCATATCGAGAGGCGGGCTGCGAGGTACGTTGGGTGGCCAGTCGGGAGCCAGCCACTACCCCGAGCTTCAATGACGGGCGCATCCGTGTCTCATGCTGCAATTGGTCCGAACGCTGGCTTGGCGTACCCTGGCCTGTATGGGGGCCTCAAGGGTGGCGTCAAATATCTCAAGTCGTTCATTGGGCCGATATCCTCCATATCCATGACTGTCTTTATATGGGCAATATAATAGCAGCAGTACTGGCAAGGAAAGCGCATAAGCCGTGTATCCTATCTCAGCATATTGGCTTTATCACTTACCGTTCAAGAATACTTAACGCCATCGAGAACCTGGCTTACCGGACCGTTGGGCGAGCAGTGATCCGTTTAGTCTCGCACGTAATCTTTTGTACTCCACCGGTTGAAGAGTTCATCAGGGAATTTTTAGGAATCTCACCCAACAACGCCACTATAATCCCTTATGGGATAGACATCGAGCGGTATCATCCGCCTACTTCTGAGGAACGGGCTTTGGCTCGCCAGAGTTTGGGTTTACAGAACGGGCCTAAGGTAGTATTGTTTGTTGGCCGTTTGGTAGAAAAGAAGGGGGTCGACTTATTTCTGGAAGTAGTTCGTGGGAGGCCTGACCTGCACTTTCTCATGGTGGGCGATGGACCGCTTCGTCCTCCGGTCCTAGAAAATCTCACCTGGTTCCCCTATATCTTCCAGGATCGCATGCAGTTGGTTTACCAGGCCGCGGATGTATTCTTATTGCCTTCGCATGGCGAAGGATTCCCGGTGGCCGTTCATGAGGCATTGGCTACCGGATTGCCAGTTTTGGTTTCAAAAGGAGAGCCTTTCACCGCGATCCTCGCACAAGGGAAAGCTGGTCTTCCGGTGGAGCGACTGGCAGCATCGTTCTCTGAAGCATTAACTCAGGTATTTGAGATACCCGGATTAGCCGTTTCTCTCGGCAAAAACGGCAGAGAGCTGGTGGCACAAAAGTGGAGCACCCAGTTAATGGGAAATAGATATCTCCGGGTAATTGGAAGTTTAACAAGAAAAGAATAAATGAATAATGTTAATTGAAAATATTTTAATATTTATACTCATTGCCAAAAGTTTTTTCTTATTAACCCCTCACCCTACCCTCTCCCACAAGGGGAGAGGAGAATTAGAGGAAAAAACTTTTGGCAAACGTTATAATTTTCCAAAAGATAATCCTTATGAATATTCATAAATTCGCAACGTCCATAGATCACTATTTCCAAGTTTCTGCCTATGACTTATGTACGCAAGATAAAATTCCGATTCTTAAGAGAATGATAGGACCTAAATGCGATGGCCCGATACTTGATATTGGTATCGGTACGGGTTATTTAACTTACCGTGTCTTCGGTGATCGGCGTATAGTCTGTTTGGACTTGCATGAGCCCAACTTGCGCAATTTGCGGGAGAAGATTGCCCGTCTTTCTCCCAGCATCTACCCGATGTGTGTAGTGGCAAGAGCTACTCACCTGCCTTTCAAATCAGCCGTTTTCAGAAACATTCTTTGCAGTGAAGTGCTCGAGCACCTGGAGGATGATCAGGCGGCTGTAAATGAAATTGGGCGCGTGCTTGCTCCGTCTGGGCGAGCAGTCGTCAGTGTGCCATACAGCGGGTTGGGGTTTGCAAGTTTTTTGGAGGTGCTGAGAATAAAAACTGTCCACGATTTTCCGGGACCGGAGCGCCATTTCAGGTCGGGCTACGATGAGAATTCATTGCGGAAAGTTTTTAATAAAAATGGATTAATAATAAAACAGTCAGCATATTATTTGCGCTTTTTTACTCGACTTGTTACCGATATTATTAGCATTATTAATATATTGTACCAACGCCTCAAATACCATAGAAAGTCATGGACCTGGTCAGAGATTGCAGAGCTAGAGGGGGGCATGGCCTTCTCGGCCTATGTGGCCATTTTCAGAATTCTATGGGGCTTTTCAAGGCTTGACTACCTTTTGCAGCGGTTCCGGGGTTTTGGAATAATCGTAGCAGTTGCCCATACGGATAATTAATGAGCTCCGGGGGCTTCATCACCGACCATGTTTCCTTCTAAAGATAGGGCACCAGGGCTTCCTGTAACTGGCTTCTCCTTTCCCGGCCTGAAGAGATTCCTGGCTAAATTGTGGCCGCTCCTCCTGGCCCTGGCCATTCTGGCGTATTTATTCGCCCGCATCCCCCGGGCAGCTTTATGGGACGCCCTGGCGACCGGTCCGTGGCTCTGGTTGGGAGCCTATAGCGTATTTGTGGTGCTCCTTGCCCTCCTGGCTGACGTCTACGCTATGGATATGGCTCTGACCGTCACAGGTCTTAATCTACGGTTTTCCCAAATCTTTCTGGTGCGCGGGGCCACCTATCTCTTGGGCTTACTCAATTACTCTCTGGGACAGGGGGCCTTCGGTGTTTACCTACAACGTTCCGGAGTGCCAACGGTACGGGCCGCCGGAATTATGCTGTTTTTGCTCATCGTAAACTCCGGTATGTTTCTGTTAATGTCTTGCCTGGGTGTGTTGGCCGGCGCTTTTTTCGGGGGGAGCTTTTCAAGGTTCGCTTCTCTGGCCTTTGGGTTGACTGGCTGCCTCCTGGCTTACCTGAGCGTGGTCTCGCTGCGTCCCAGATTTTTGCAGAGTTGGCGACTGATTGCACCTCTCTTGGAAGCCGGCTTAGGCGGCCACTTGCGGGCGGCAGCAGGAAGAATGCCGCATGTCTTGGTCCTGATTCTCACCTTTTGGGGAGCGCTTCAACTTTGGGGTATTCCAATCCCTTTGCTGAAGGGGATAATCCTGATCCCGGTAATCCTTTTCCTCAGTGCTCTACCGATCACCCCTGCAGGCCTGGGAACTTTCCAGGGAAGCATGGTCTTGTTAATCAGTCCTTACGTGCCGCTGGCCAACCCCGAAGCCCGAGCCGCCACAGTGCTGGCCTTTAGCCTGGTCTATCATTTTTTGGGAATCATCATTCAGGCCATCCTGGGTCTCTGGTGTTTTCAGAAAATCGGCCGTCTTGATTCTTTTCGATCATGCCTATAGTCGTGTTGGGCTGATTTCAAAATGGTTTTACTGCATTCTCCAGCCTCATACTAAGTTGCGCTCATAGAAGTAAGAAAAGCTCACGGTCTGTAGTGGAGTACCCGAGTGTGCGCCCAACCTGAGGGCGGACACATAGGTCCGCCCCTACAAAAATTAAATTACCTGTTTGATCGCAGATTGGTATCAGCCGTTCAATAGCGGAAGACGGCGGCGAGCAGCGTCTCATCCGGCACCTCGGAGGGCTCCACGGCGTAAACCGCGCCGCCGTTCAGCAAGGTTTGGGTGGCGGCCAAGTCCAGGAGATCGAAGCTACCGGGCTGGGGCGCCTCATGGAGGTTCACCTGGTTGGCGCCCGGATCGTAGTCGCCCCATTGCTGGCGAGCCACCGCCACAAACAGGCACTCCACCCGGCCATGATACGCCGCGGGCACGATCTCCCCGGGGTCATAGGAGGTTCTGCCAGTGCCGGCCAGTTGCCGATAGCGAGCCGCGGCCTCTTCTTGCTCCCGTTTGAAGTAAGGCTCCACCTGGGCCCAGGCCTGCCGGTGCAGATCCTCGGGGTTCACCCCTTCAGGGTTGCCGGGAATCCCGCCGTTCAGCAGGTGCGGGTAGGTGTTCACTTCCTTGTAAATCGGCAGGAGATACTCGACCCCGGCCAGAACCAGGGGAGACTGGGCCTCCCGCAACAAGTCCCGCAGTCCCTGGTCAATCTGGCGGAAATACCGCTGGATTCTGTCCTTGGCATCGTCCGCGCTCTGGCCGTGAAACATGGCGGCCCGCTCGCCTCTGGCGCCGCCTGTGCCGATGCCAGTGCGAAATTGAAGTTGCTTGATCAGTTCATCGTATTTCAGGGCGTCCGCCAGACTCTTGGGTACGCCCTCCGGGTCGTCGATGGCGCTGAGGCCAAAGGGGGACCCCTCAAAAAGCTTGACCGCATTCTGGCTCAGGGCCAAAACAAAGAACTCTTTGCCCCCCAGAAAACCCAAAAGGGGTTTTACGTGGAAACGATGCGCCACCACCACCAGGGACTCGAAGCTGGTGGGCAACTGGTACTGGCGAAATATGCCGGGAGAGATGAACAAGGCCAGCCCGTCACGTTTGTCTTTCCAGAAAGGGATAGCCCCCAAGAGCCGGGTGGCCGGTTCCAGGAGCGCCTCCGCCTCAGCCAGGCGCAGGCCGTAAGCCTGGAGGGATTCTTGGGCCTGGCGCAACAAATTTTTCAGCCGGGTGCGGTCTTGTTGATTTTCCGTGGGAATCCGGTGGGTAGGCATATAGACGGACACACACGGCACCTGGGACGATTCTACCAGGGTCCTCAGCTCCTCTCGGGTAAATATTCTCATATCCGCCTCCTCTGATCATCTGATGGGATTGTTGGAAGACCCGGGTGGCAGCGGAGACGTTGAGGCAATCTGCGTGGGCCCCCGATGCCTCAACTCCCTCAACCCCTTATCGCAGGGTGGAGGGAGTCGGCGGCACCAAGCCAGGGGGCATCTGGCATCGGCTTACCCTTTAGCGAGCCGCACAGCCTCCCGCACCATTTGATTGGTATAACCCCACTCGTTGTCGTACCAGCTAAAAATTTTGACCAGGTCGCCGTCCACCACCTGGGTCATGCTGGGGTCAAAAATGGAGGCATGGGGATTCATGATGATATCGGACGACACGATGGGGTCTTTGGCATACTCTAAAATCCCCTTATAGCGCCCCTCGGACTCTTCCAGAAAAATCTTGTTGATTTCCTCCACCGTGGTGGTTCGCTCGGTCACGAACACCAGGTCAGCCAAAGAACCGCACGGCACAGGGCAGCGTACCGAGACCCCGTCGAATTTCCCTTTATACTGGGGCAGCGTATTGGTGGTGGCCACCGCCGCGCCTGTGGAGGTGGGCACCAGGTTAGCTGCGCCGGCCCGGCCGCGCCGCCATTTCTTGTTGGGGCCGTCCACCATGGCTTGGGAGGAAGTGTAGGCGTGGATGGTGGTCATGACCGCTTTCTTGATGCCGATCCGCCGTCCCATGACCTCGACCACCGGGGTGATACAGTTGGTGGTGCAGGACGCGCAGGAAATCATGCGGTCATCGATCCCCGGCTTCGTTACTCCATGGACGATGCAGCAGACTTCCGGTCCCTTGGGTGGCGCCGACAGCATCGCATATTTGGCCCCTGCGGCAATATGTTTGCTCAGCCCCTCCGCCTGGGTGAACAGCCCGGTGCACTCCAAGGCGATCTCCACCCCCAGGTCTTTCCAGGGCAGTTGAGCCGGGTCCTTGACACTCAAGAATTTTATGGACTTGCCAGCAACTTCCACGTTGTCGCCACTGGCAGCCACCCGATGCTTATATACTCCATACACTGTGTCATAATTCAGCAAGTAGACCAGGTTACCCAGCTCCATCAGATCGTTGACCGCCACCAGCTCCAAATCCGGGTTGTCCATAATTACCTTGAAAGCTGCCCGGCCAATCCGTCCCATACCGTTAATCGCCACCTTGGTCATAACCAACCTCCTCAACAAAGTTCATGTCATGCCCATTATAGTCTCATGTCCTGATTATACGCAAATGAGCTTTTTAATTATTTTTATTCTTCTGGCGCCGTGATGGTCAGCACGGGGCAGGGCGCATGCCGCACCACCTTTTCGGCCACGGAGCCGAAGACCAGCCGCCGCCAGCCCGTCTCGCCGTGCGAGGCGATGACGATGAGGTCCACGTGCTCTGCCGCGGCGATCCGGAGGATTTCCGGTGCGGGGTCTCCCGTGGTCACAACATCCCGGGTGCGCACTTCCGGCGATACCTGGTGCGACACCAGCTCCTTGAGCATCTTCTCCGCATATATGGCCAGCTCTTGCTGATACAAGGGCACGTCGAAACTGGTGGCCACCGGCGGGTCGGCGTAGGCGTGGGGGCCAGGCAACTCCGGAACGGCATGGGCTACGAGCAATTCCGCCGAGAAATGCCGGGCCAGTTCCTCGGCGCGTTTTAAGGCAACCAGGGCAGGTTCACTAAAATCGGTGGGACAAAGAATGCGCTTAAAGGGCAACATGAACACTTATTTTCCTCCTCCCGTGGGCTGTTTAATCAATTTAACCACCCCAAAAGAGAGTTGCAAGGCCGCATTTTCCATAATATTTGGGCAAATCCTTGGGCAGAGCGCGGGAGGCTCGCGGGGTTGTGCCGGGGTTGGGTCGAGGTGATCCCGGGCGCAAGCGCCGGGTTTGCGTGGGTAAGTCATGGTATATCCGCAGTAAATCTGGGTTAAGGCGAGGGCGTGCCGGGACAGGGGCAGGGGGCTTGGGGCACAAGGTAGTTGGTCGTTTACCCCTCCCCCTAACCCCCTCCCACAAGGGGAGGGGGAATAAGGAAGCCTCAAGGGGAGAGGAGAATAGGAGAGAGGGGAATGAAGGAGGGATGCTGGGGCGAACACGCTAATATCTGCCATCCAGGGTGTGGCGGAGTCTGGTGCGCAGGGCCAGGAGTTTGAGGGACTCCTGAAGGCAGCCCAAGGAGATGTGGAGGGACTGGGAGTCTTCGGACTTGCGGAAGAGGCGGTCCAGGCGGACCCGGAGGAGGTCCAGTTCGTCCAGGTCGGCGGTGAGCTTGGCCTGGTGGTTCTGGTGGTGCTGGGTCTCGAGGGCTCGGCGGAGATGCTTGGTGTGGCGGGAGAGCGCCGAAGGGGAGAGGCCGTACATGGCCGCCAGGGGGCGCAGAGACATGCCACTTATCAAGGCGTGGTCGATCTCTTCCTGAGATGGGTGGTGGCAGACGGAACAGAGGCCGGACCGGGGGGTAAGGTTCTTAGAATTTTTTATGGGCATGTGGGACACTCCTCAAGGTTTTAGAGATTGATGGTACCGTGCTAGCGGGACGCCGGTGCCACCTGGTCAGAAATTTACCCTGGGGAGGGGACGGGGGCCAGAATGGATGAAGCAGTTGGCAGAGAAATCCCCCCTAACCCCCCTTTGGCAAAGGGGGGGATAATACCAAGTTGCGTCCATAGAAGTAAAAATAGCTTCGGTTTTGTAGGATCGTACCTGCATGTTCGGCCACCATGAGGGCGGACACATAGGTCCGCCCCTACAAAAACAAAATTACCTGTATGAGC
>JBAZPO010000023.1 GCA_041648175.1 Desulfobaccales bacterium
GGACCCCCCACCCCCAATCCCGTAAGTGTGGGAATGGTGGCATAGGCGTTCCGCCTGTGCGAAGCATTAATAAGGTGAAGGAGTAACGATATTACTCTCCTGCCGGTGATATTCTTAAATCAGGCATGCAATCACGATAAATAGTTTCACCAGTTTCTGTTTTATAACTATAATCAATCCTTACGTATGGATTTCCTCTAAGATCTTCATTTTGAAATTTACCAATATTCTCCTTGACATCTTCTCCTGGAGGCAAGTAGGGTATGCCATTTATAAAAATTGGTAATTCATTTAATTTAAAAGACTTATATTCCACATTCCCTTTAATTATTTCGTGTCGAATAAAATTGGTTCCGTATGATGTTCTCAAATTAATATATTTTGCAGGAGATAAGCCTTTGTTTGAAATAATCATGTCAATATCTGTCATATTATGCCCCTCCATTCTTTTAATAAATTTGATAAACACGAGGGGATTTTTTGCCGCCTTCATTTCAATCAGCATATCATAAGTTAATTTTACATATCTCCTTGTAACATAGGCCAAAACTACAGTTGCCAAGGCCGTAATAATAGTTGCAAGTAACATTATATTCTCTGTATCCATAAGGAATCATCTATAAAAGTTCGTTCAGCCTTTCACCTTCCAGATAGTTCCCTGCGGCGTGTCTTCCAGGAGGATATCCAGTTCTATGAGTTGCTTACGGATGGCGTCGGCCTGGGCCCAGTTTTTGTCTTTGCGGGCCTGGGTGCGTTCGGCGATGAGTTGTTCGATCTCTTCCGGAGTGATCTTCAGGTCCGCGGCTTTTTGCCGGAGGGTGGTGAGCATGGTGTGGGGGTCGGCTTGCAGGAGGTTCAGCACCGCGCCCAGGTCCACCAGTTCCTCGTACATTTCGGCGAGGATGGTGAGGTAACCGGGGTCATCGGAAGGGGCCTCCAGGAGGCGGTTGAGCAGGCGCACGGTTTCGAACAGATAGCCCAGGGCCTGGCCGGTGTTGAGGTCGTCGTCCATGGCCGCGTCGAACCGGGCCCGCAAAGAACCGAAGCGGTGGAATTCTTCCAGGGTCAGGCCCTCGGGATAGGAATCGACGGGATGCTGGGGTTTCAAGTCGGGGTGCTGCTTGAGGACGTCCTGGATGCGGGCCAGACAGGTATAGAGGCGCAGCAGCGCGGTTTCGGATTCGGCCAGGGCCGCGTCCGAGAAGTCCAGGGGGCTGCGATAGTGGCAGTTGATGAGGAAAAAACGCACCACCTCGGCAGGAAATTTGGCCAACACCTCTTTCACCGTGAAGAAATTCCCCAGAGACTTGGACATCTTTTCGGCGTTGATGGTGAGGAGGCCGTGGTGCAGCCAGTAGCGGGCAAAAGGCTTGCCCGTGGCAGCTTCCGACTGGGCCAGTTCGTTTTCATGATGGGGAAAGACCAGGTCCTGGCCGCCGCCGTGCAGGTCGAAGGTTTCACCCAGGTAGTGCATGCTCATGGCGGAGCATTCGATATGCCAGCCCGGCCGACCGGGTCCCCAGGGGCTGTCCCAGGCCGGCTCTCCGGGCTTGCTGCCCTTCCACAGCACGAAATCCAGGGGATCTTCCTTGTTGGGGTCGACCTCGATGCGCGCCCCGGCTTCCATATCCTCTATTTTCTGCCCCGAGAGCTTGCCGTATCCCGGGAAGCGCCGCACCCGGAAGAAGACGTCACCCCCGCCGGGATAGGCAAAACCCAGATCCACCAAGCGCTGGATGAGGTCGAGGATTTGAGGAATATGCTCCGTGGCCTTGGGTTCGATCTGGGCCGGGGGCACCCCCAGGGTGGTCATATCATCCAGGAAAGAGGCGATGTGGCGTTCGGCCACCTCTTTCCAGGACTGGCCCTGTTCCTGGGCCCGGCGTATGATCTTGTCGTCAATGTCGGTGAAATTGCGCACCCAGGTAACTTCGTAACCCCGGCGGCGCAAATAGCGCACCAGGACATCAAAGGCCACACTGGACCGGGCGTGCCCCAAATGAACTTCATCATAAACCGTCACCCCGCAGGCATAGAGGCCCACTTTTCCGGGGGTGAGGGACTTGAAGGATTCTTTGCGTCTGCTTAGAGTGTTATATAGTTGCATGGGAAACAGGTTCCAGGTTTCAGGTTTCAGGAAATCAGGTTTAATATGTTCCTGGCACCTGATACCTGACACCTGAAACCTATCATGGACCAATCAGGCTGCGGATTCAGGCGGCCGCCAAGGGGGAAATGATGTCCGAATTTATCAGTCAAGTTACCAAAAACGCCCGGGAAACGGTCTTCCTTTCCCTGTCCGAGTATAAAGGTCATCGACTCATCGATATTCGGGTGCATGTGCCGGGAGACCAGGAAGGGGATTGGGTTCCCACCCGCAAAGGGGTGTCCCTGGCTGTAGGACTCTATCCCGCCTTCAAGCAAGCCCTGGCCCAGATGGAAGCAGCCCTGATTCAGCAGGGTCTCCTGGACCCGGAGGACCTGGAGCCTTCCGATTAATTAGCTGTCAGCGGTCAGCTTTCAGCTGTCAGCAAAAAACCAGGTGCCAAATCGGGGGAACCGCCTTGATTTTTCGTTGATAGCCAATAATTAGGACTGATTACCTTAACTTATCTTTTATTATCTTTTGGCTGATGGCTAAAAGCTGATTTATTAATATACTGAATCCCGCGGGTCGATGCAATGAAAAGGACAATGGTGGGGACCGGGAAGCGATAATGGGAGGGCTCCGGTGAACCGCCCTGACTCCGGATTGTCGTCCGGGTAGCGGTAGCGGGGAATTCCGGACATGAGAAGTCGTTTCAAAAGGAGGGCATGGGGATTTATATAACCCCTTGAAATCCCCCTAAATCCCCCTTTTTCAAAGGGGAACTTTCCATTTTCCTGATTGAGAAGGAACCCTTAGCCTTGAGAAGGTTTTAAAATAGGTTCTATCTCTTTGCACCTCAGCGCCGCCATTTTCTCATAAGGTCAGCAAACCCCTTACCCTTGTGCACTCAGTAGGTTTACTCCCCGGAGCTGGTCAGCCATCAGGTCAAGCAGTTGCTGGGCTCGAAAAGGCTTGCTCAAGATGGGTGGCAGCGTCTGGGTGGTCCGGGTCAACGCGGGGTCATGACCGGTGACCAGAATCGCGGGGATGCCGGCCAGGTGCGGGTCGCGCTGCAGGGCCTCATACAGGTCCAGGCCGCTCTGGAGCGCACCCAGAGGGCGCATCGGCAAACCCAGATCAAGGGTAATCAGGTCCGGCTCCAACCTTTGGGCTCCCTCCAGACCATCATCGGCTGTGACGGCATAGGCCGTGCGATAGCCATGTTTCTGAAGGATGCGGGCCAGTTTGTCCAAGACCTTGGGTTCGTCTTCCACCAGGAGAATTAAGGGGCCGGTGGGTGGACCCTGGATATCCAATCCGCGCTCGCGGTCTGCTGTCCGGCGCCAATACAAGGGCTGGGGAGTGACCAAGGGGAGCGTAAAATAGACCGAGGCGCCCTGCCCCCGGCAAGGAGTGCTCAGCCAGATCTGTCCGCCCATACATTCCACCAGGATTTTGCACTCGGCCAACGCTGCGTTGGCCTCACCATTGCGCCGGTCTGCTAAAGGGATGGTTGGATCGACTTTGTGGAAAAGATTGCCCTGTTTCTCAGGAGACCAACCCAGGCTTCGCACCTGGAACCGAACGTGGCCCTGGTCGCGCCAAGACCGCGCCTGGACCCGCACCTCGCCTTGAGTAGTGGACTGGATGGCGTTGGCCACCAAGTTCAGGAGAACCTGGGAAAGGTTTGCCGCGTCGGCCCGGACCAGGACCCGAGTCCGAGGGGCCCTAAACGTCAAACGAACTTTCTTCTGGTCCGCCTGTCGCCGGGACGATTTTTCCACCTGCTCGAAGACCGCGGCCACATTGACTTCGGTCAACTGGAGATCCAGTTTGCCGGCCTCGATCTCAGCGTGGTCCAGATGTTCGTTGATCAAGTCCAGGAGACCGCGGGCGCTGTCGTAGGCACTGTGCAAAAACTGACGCGCTTCTTCGGGGCTGTCGCACAGGCCGTCCATTACCAGGCGCAAAAAACTCAGGATGGCGTTGAGAGGCGTACGAAATTCATGAGAGGTGTTGGCTATAAATTCTTTCTGCCAGCGATGGACCCGGTCCAACTCCAGGTTGGCCAGTTCGAGACTGCGTATGAGAGGGATCAGGTCTAGATCTTCCGTTTGCGCCGGAGGAGACGAATTCTGGGATTGGCGATTACCGCTCATCAAGGTCACACTGTCGTCGTCACAATTTATTGATTTTACCCATCTGCTAATATGTCGGCATTCACCTCAGAAAACTTGAAAAATTTCCCCAGCGAAAATTTTCTGGGTCCCTTGCATCGAGGAATCATGGCACTATCTTTAAAAAAACAAGAGATCCCGACCCTGGGACCGCAAAGGAGACCATATGGCGTACGCAGCCAAAGATTTTTCCTTTTTGTTAGGAATGCCGGGATTCAGCGACACCCTCCTCAAGAATCATTTCACCCTCTACCAGGGGTATGTCAATAACACGAACAAGGTTATGGAAACCCTGGCAGCGATGGCGAAAGAGGGCAAAGAAGGCACTCCCGAATTTGGCGAATTGAAACGCCGGCTGGGGTGGGAGTTCAACGGCATGCGGCTGCATGAACTCTACTTTATGAACCTGGGGGGCGACGGCGACCTGTCCAAGGCTCCCAACCTGGAAAAGTTAAAGAAACAGCAGTTTGGCTCAGTGGAGATGTGCGCCAAGGATTTTAAAGCCACCGCAAGCATGCGGGGCATCGGTTGGGTCATCATGTACCAGGACATCGAGAACGGCCTCATCTTTAACCAATGGATCAATGAGCATGATGTGGGGCATCCCGCCGGCTGTAGCCCTCTCCTCATCCTGGACGTCTTCGAACATGCCTACATGACGGACTATGGGCTCAAGAAAGCCGATTATATTGAGGCCTTTTTTAAGAACGTCAAGTGGGAAGTAGTGGAACAACGCTTGGAAACCGCGTAGTTGCCGGTTTAGCGGGGATGGGAAGGCTTATGATGGTGGTCTCCCCCGCAAAACCGCTTTACAAGGCGTGGCCCTGCGGGTTACCTTGGGATAGCCCATAGCTAAGGGCACCCCAGGAAACCAGGAGAGAGCTATGCGCCGCACTGGCTATGTTTATGCCCAACGTTATCTGTTGCATGATCCCGGCTCTTGGCATCCCGAACGTCCCGACCGGCTGAAGGCCATACATACCGCGCTCGAGGAAGACGATCTCCTGGAGTTGGTGGTACGCCTTAGACCCGACTATGCCCCCCTGAAGTGGGTGGAGCGGCTCCACGATCCCGATTATATCCGTAGGTTCAAAGCAGCCTGTGAACAGGGCAAGCCTATCTTTGAGGTGCAGGATTGCGGCATCAGCCGGGAATCATACCAGATTGCGTTGCTGGCCGTTGGCGGGGTCATGCTGGCGGTGGACGCGGTGATGGGCGGCCAGGTGGACAACGCCTTTTGTGCGGTGCGGCCGCCGGGGCATCACGCCGAGCACAACCGGGCCATGGGGTTCTGCTTTTTCAATAACGTGGCCATCGGCGCGGTATACGCCTTGGAAAACTATGGGTTGGAGCGGGTGGCCATCATCGATTGGGACGTGCATCACGGCAACGGCACCCAGCATCTTTTTGAAGAGGACCCCCGGGTGTTTTACGTGTCGCTGCACGAGGACCCGCAGTACTGCTACCCCGGCACCGGCTACCGCCGGGAAGAGGGGAAAGGCGCCGGCAAAGGTTTCACCCTGAATCTGCCCTTTCCGCCTAGGAGCGTTGATGAGGATTACCTGGAGGCCTTGAAAAAGGAAGCGCTGCCCCGTTTGCGGGAATTTGCCCCACAAATGGTCTTCATTTCCGCGGGGTTCGACGCCCACGTCAATGATCCCCTGGCCCATATGAACCTGACTCGACAGGGCTACCGGGACATGACGCAACTGGCGCTGGACCTGGCCCAGGAAACCGCCGGGGGCAGGCTCATCACCGTGTTGGAAGGAGGTTATAACCTGGAGGTCCTGGCGGAATGCGTGGAGGACCACATCCGCATGCTGATGGACATCCCCCTGGATCATTTTTAAGGGGCGGCTATAATTAACGAAGGCCCCAAAGGACTCCAGGCCATCAACGTCACCAAGGTTTAACTGCCGATATCGCCGGCATGGACCCAGGGACGGCACCATCTCCCTGGCACTGAGACAGATAATAAGGAAGAAGGGGCGCCCTGGGCGCTCCTTTTTTTGTTGGGTGCGGCAAAAAGTGATCAATATCGTCAGTAACTTACACATAATGTTAATTAAATTAAACATAGAATAAATTAGGGTTAAACATGAACGAATTATAATATGCGCTATATCAGCCAGTTAACGCTTTGCATAATAAATGCATAACTTATTGATACTCAGAAGGATAAACCGGCAATTGAGCAAATGATCTAAAAGTAAAACATCGTGCCGCAGAGAACGCCACACCCCTCGTTGAGGCGGGGCGGAAGTCGGGGTTTTGCGGCTTAAGGAAGAGCCGGGTTGCCTGAGAGGGGGCAGTCCGGTTTTTTTTATTGGTGCTCCCCGGATAGGGGAGGGGAAGGAGGGATTATAAAGGGCGCGGTTACTCTGAAGATTTTCCCGACAAAGCAAGTTTTGGGCAAAAAACAAACCTGAGGCGTCGGGGACTGAAAGGCACGGGGCTCAAGGGATAGCCAGGTTGTCTGGAGTTAGTAATTCGGCCTCGTTTTCTGCTGCTACAACTTAGAGGAGCAGGTAATGAAAGATATTTATAAAGGTCTCATAATGTTGGTTGTCCTCTCTTTGGCACCATGGATGTTTCCACAATCGGTTTTGGCATATGGGCAACATCACGCAATTCTTTGGCAGAACGGTACGATGACCGATCTAGGTACCCCTGATGGATGTTACAATGCAGAACCATACGGCATCAACAATCAAGGTTGGATCGTGGGACGAGGGTGGACTGAATTAGACAATTCACGGGCTTTCCTCTATGCAAACGGCGCCATGATTGATTTGGGTACCCTCGGTGGAGCTCAAAGCCAAGCCTATGGCATTAATAATCTGGGGCAGGTGGTGGGAGGCAGCCTTACGGCCTCAGGTGAATATCATGCTTTCATCTGGCAAAATGGTACCATGACTGACCTTGGAATTAATGGCTATGGGCGCGCTATCAACGACAAGGGACAAGTTGTTATAAATAGCATGATTTCCGGGGCATGGCATGGTTTTCTCTGGGAAAATGGTTCCTTAACAGATCTCGGAATTGCGGGGGCAAATAGCATCAACAATAATGGACAGGTAGTGGGTACAATTAGGATTAATGGTGGACAGGGAGTGGTGGGTGCTGTTCTTTGGGATAATGGTACAATAATAAATCTTGGTAGTTTAGGAAGTGGCTACTCCAATGCCATAGACATTAATGATAAGGGGCAGGTGGTGGGGGTTTCTACAGATGCTGCAGGAAGAGCGTTTGGTTTCCTTTGGCAAGATGGTGCAATGGTAAATCTCGGTGGTCCTAATGGGAAATGGAGCCAAGTATACGGAATCAACAACCTCGGTCAGGTGGTGGGAGTTGGAGAGAATATCCAAGGATCGTGTGAAGCCTACCTATGGGAAGATGGCTCATGGACCGACCTGGGGACTTTCGGCACTTATAGCTGGGCTCAGAGTATCAATGATCTTGGACAAGTGATGGGATACTCTGATGGGGACTGGCCTTGGCCCTATTCTGCTGTTCCTTTACCTCCCTCCGTCCTTCTCCTAGGCTCGGGCCTCCTGAGCATGTTAGGGTGGAAAAGGTTTAGGAAGAACTAACTTTTCGATATAATTTCAGGAACCCAAGGGAAGGTCAAGGGAGGCCTGCTTTCAGTAACTTGTTGCACATCAAGAAGAAATAAGCGTTTAGCTAACCTCCGCCTCCGTCAAATAACACGCCGGGTCCGGGGCCCAGAGGTCGCCGGTTAAGGCTTCGGCCCGGACGCGGAAGTTGCCGCCGCAGACATCCAGCCATTTACACCGGGCGCAGCGGCCGGTGACATAGCGCTTCTTGTCTTTTAAGCGGGCCATCAGGGGGTTGGTGAGGTCGGTCCAGATTTGGCTGAAGGGGCGCTGCCGGACGTTCCCGAAGGACTCATGCCGCCAGAATTGGTCGGCGTGGACCTGGCCGTCCCAACTGACGCAGCCGATGCCCCGGCCGGAGTTGTTGCCTTCGTTCATCTTGAGGAGTTCCAGGACTTCCGCGGCGCGCCGGGGGTCTTCTTTGAGCAGCTTGAGGTAGATGTAGGGGCCGTCCGCGTGGTTATCCACGGTGAGCACTTCCACGGTGCGGCCCGCGTCGAAGAGGCGCCGGGTGCGGGCGCAGATCAAATCCACCAGATCCCGGGTCTGGGTATGAGTCAGAGCCTCTTCCACCAGTTTGCTGCCCCGGCCGGCATAGACCAGGTGGTAGAAGCAGATGCGGGGAATATTATATTCTTCCACCAGATCAAAAAGCGCCGGGACTTCCTGATAGTTGAGGCGGCTCACCGTAAAACGCAGGCCCACCTTGAGCCCCATCTCCTGACAATTACGCACCCCATGCATGGCCGCGGCAAAGGCCCCGGATTGACCCCGGAACTTGTCGTGGGTGGCCTGGGTGCCGTCTAAGCTGATGCCCACGTAGGACAGGCCCAGGTCACGCAGTTGCCGGGCCTTCTCGCGGTCAATGAGGGTGCCGTTGGTGGAGATCACGGCGCGCATGCCGTGCGTTACGGTCCATTCCACCAATTCCGGCAAATCCGGCCGCATCAGGGGTTCGCCCCCGGAAAACAAAACCACCGGGACGCCGAAATCTTTCAGATCCCGCAGCAGGGCCAGGCCCTCGACGTGGCCCAATTCATCCGGCGCGGCTCCCGCGGTTGCCTTGGCGTAGCAATGGAGGCACTTGAGGTTGCACTGCTTGGTGACGTTCCAGACCACCACCGGCTTTTTGTCCGCGGAAAATTGGAGGAGATGGGACGGCAAATCCTGGGCCCGGCGGTCCCGGTAACGCAGCACGTCTCCGGCTTCCACGGCGCCGCAATAGAGCTTGGAAACTCCGATCATGGGGGGCGTTTACTCTCTAAATAGGGTGGTCTGATAGTATTCCCGGATAACCCGATTGAGATAGGCATCCAGGTCGCAAAGGGCTTCACGGGTGAGGATGAACTGGTCCCGGGAGGTGCGGTCCCGGACGAGTTTCAGGGCGTATTCCAGGTCCTTGGACATCTCCTGACAGATGGACAGCGCGGAGATATCCCGGGACACGGCCTGCCGGATAATCTCATCCTCGGCCCCCGGTTCGAAATTGAGTTGAATCCCATGGTTGTCCAGGAATTTTTCTTCAAACAGATGGACCTGGTCATGGAGCCGGGCCATCTCTGCAAACGCGGTTTTCAGATCACAGTCCCAGTGATAGTATTGGTCGGCCAGTAATTCCACCCGGGCCGCAGTGAGAGGCAGGTGATAGCGGTTGAGCAACTCAGGTTCCCGGCGCCAGATGGACTCTTTAAGAATCTGCCGCTCTTTCGCAGCCGCCTGGTGAAATCTCCCTTTGAGATCGGGATCGTCAGGATCAGCCAGAAGGCGCGCCAGTACTTCGTCAGGAGCATCAACGAGCTCAGGCGTCACTACCAGTTCCATGACCGGGGTGGATGGCAGCCGTTTTTCGAACTGAATCAGCACGCGTTCGATAACGCTGACCAGACCCCGAGCCCCGGTTTTCTCAGATGCGGCCTGCTCCGCCAACTTCCTCAGAGCTTCGTCCTCAAAGGTGATGTCAATGCCGTAGGCCCGGAAGTCACGCTTTTTGCTGGTAATGATGGGATTGTTGGGGTTTAACAGGATGGCGTAGAGGTCGTCGGCCGTAAGTTCCGCCAGCACCGCAATCACCGGGAGGCGGCCGACGAATTCCGATTCAAACCCGAACTTGATCAAATCTTCGGCGGTTACCTGTTTCAAAAAGGTCCGGTCCATATCCCGGGAAGTCATTTCGCCTCGAAAGCCGATCTCCTGCTTGCTGATACGTTCCTTGACGATCTTGTCCAGACCGTTGAAGGCCCCGCTGACGATAAAGAGGATGTGGCGGGTATTGAGGGTGCGTTTATCTTTTTTGCCGGTGCGGCGGTAGTGTTCGATGGCCTGGATCTGGGAGACCGGGTCATGGGCCACTTTCAGGTCCACCTCGGTTTCTTCCATGGGCTTGAGAAGAGCGCGCTGGACACCGGAGCGCGACACATCCGGCCCACCCCAGGCATGGCCCGAAGACGCGATCTTGTCGATTTCATCGATATAAATGATCCCGTATTTCGCCAGTTCCAGGTCGTCGCCCGCGGCGTAAACCAGATCCCGGACCAAATCTTCAACATCGCCGCCCACATAGCCGGTTTCACTGAACTTGGTGGCATCGCCCTTGATAAACGGGACACCGATCTTTTTGGCAATGAGTTTGACCAGATAGGTCTTGCCGACCCCGGTGGGGCCGACGAGGACGATGTTGTTTTTAATGGAACCCACCCCGGGTTCCGGGTCCCGTCCCAGTTCCAGGGAATGGCGGATGCGATTGAAATGGGTGCAAACCTTGGTGGCCAGAACACTTTTCGCCAGATCCTGTTGGATCACGTATTCATCCAGATAGGCCTCCAACTCCTCAGGCCTCAAGTCGAATTTTATCTGGCTGAGTTTGGTGGCGCCTTTCCCCGGGCTGTCGTCGTCTTTCTCGGGTTTGGCCACCCAATGCGGGGCCAGCACTTTGATGCGGCTGCCATATTTGTTACTGAGGTAATCGCTCAGTTCTTTTTCCAATTCTTTAGGATCGGGGATCTTTTCCATGGGTAAGGGCTCGCGGCTGACTACATCTCATGTAGGGCCAGTAATGATATTTTTAGGTAAAGTATAACTGTCTGCGGAAATAGTTGCAAGGTCAGGCAGGTTCGATGTCCGGGTATGTTCATCTCGATACAATTTATTCCTTGACCATTAAGCCGTAGTCAGCTTCGCCGGGGTATGCCGCGGACTGCAGGTGGAATTTTCTGTCAAGAATGGTTGACCTGATCCGAAATTGGCCCCACAATGGGGCAAAGAGCTTAAGGCCGCGGGCAGCGGCAATTGCCGTCTACGGCGATCCGGGGAGACCATGGATTCATCATTTCTTAAAGCCCTGGCCCAGGCGAGGCCTGATCCCGGTGGTGGCGCCGCCGCCGCCCATGGCGCGGCCCTGGGCGTGGCCTTGCTGGAAAAGGTGGTCAGGCTGGAACAACTACGCCAGAGGGCAGGGGGGAGCGCCAGTTTTCCCTGGGATGATTTGCTGAGGCGGGTGGGCCAGGTGGCTGGCGCTTTGGCGCGGTTGCAAAAGGAAGATATCCAGGCATATTTCAACCTCGTGGAGGCGCGGGGTAGCGGCGACCCAGCGATTATGGCCGCGGCGCTGGAAGAGGCCATCGGCTGTCCGCTCCGGATCATGCAGCAGACCCAGGCGGCCATGGCACTGATTTCCCAGGGCGGGGCCCGGTGTAAAAGACACCTGGTTTCCGACCTGCTGGTGGCCTGCGAACTTTTGGGCGCGGCCTTTCGGGGGGCGAACCACATTGCCCGGGCCAATCTACTGTTCATGACCAGAAATCCCCGGCGCGTCGTGTGGGCCGAAGACCTGACCCATACGCTGAAGGCCGCGGAAGCCCTGTTACTGCAAGTGATGGCCGAACTTTTGGAACGGCAAACATGCCACTGATTGTCGCCGCGGACAACCTCCATGCCTTAAACCCCGTGGTGGCCCAGGCGCTGCAAAGCCTTGACCGCTATCCTCTCCAAGAACTGGCCCGCCGGGTCGAGCAGGCCGGTGCCCAGTTTATCGATATCAATCCCGGCTACCTGGCCCCGCGGCACCTGGACCGCATGGCCTTTATGGTGGAAGCGGTGCAGGAGGCCACCAAGGTGCGCCTCATCCTGGACAGCCCCAACTCCCGAGCCCTGGCCCGGGGTTTGGAGGTCTGCCAGAAGCCGCCCATCCTCAACGCCTGCACCTTGGAAGATGACAAGCTTAGGGAGATTCTGCCCCTGGCCTCGGCCCATCAGACCGACCTGGTGCTCCTGCTTTTGGATGCCCGGTCCTTTCCTGCGGTTACGCTTGAAGGCAAAATCACTCTGGCCGTGGAATTACGTGAGCACGCCCTGGCCGCGGGTCTCAAGGATGAGCAGTTGATCTTTGACCCGGTGCTGCCTAACCTCGCCTGGCCCGACGCCTGGGAGCAGACGAGGGCGGTGGTCAAGACCGTGCGGCTCCTGTCCAGCGGCGAGGTTTGGCAAGCGCCGGCCCGGACCATGGTGGGGCTTTCCAACCTGCGGAGCGGCCTCAGGCATACCTATCCCGTGCGGGTCGAGGAGGCCGCACTCGGGGTCCTGGCGGGGGCGGGGTTACAGATAGCTTTGGCGGATGTGCTGCAACCGGGGTTGATGGAGACCGTCAGGGTCATCAACCAGATGGGGTGAATATCTCCTTTGGCCTTTTCAGAGAACATAGTACAATTAAAGTAACAGCTTGAAAAATAAAAATAATTCTGTGCTCCGAGAACTTTGCGCAGGGTGCGTTCCACGCACCGATTAATTCAGTAGTATTGGTGGGCAGTGCCCACCCTACATCCCTAAATTGGGTTGAGCGAGGAATTTTCTATACACCGTCCTTTAGGTAATCTCACCGGCTTAAAAACCCAGCAATTCAAGGCCCTGGAGCGTCTGTACCGCCGCAAGGTGCCGCCCGCGCAACTAGTCACCCCGGAGTTGGCCCGGCAGTTGGCCGAGATTTCCGCTGATGTTCATCGACAGATCGGGGTACTGTTGGACCGCCAGGGCACGGTGGCATATGTTATCGTGGGGGACGCCAAGGGCCTGCTGATTCCCACCCTGCCCCGGGAACGGGGAGTTAAAGGCCGCCTCAAGGGCCTGCGTCTGATCCATACCCACCTGGACGCGAGTCCCCTGAGCCAGGATGATTTTATGGACCTGGCTTTGCTGCGCCTGGACTTGGTGGCGGCGCTCGCCGTGGCCAACGGGCAGCCCGGCGCTGTCGAGATAGCCCACCTGTTGCCCCAGCCGGTGGAGGGCTTGAATTGGGCCATCATCAAGACCAAGCAGGTGGGCGCCCTGGAGCAGGATTTCGAAGCGCTGGTGGCATCTCTTGAAGAAGAATTTGCCCGGCTCGCGCCAACCAAAACCGCGCGAGGCCAGGAACCCGCCATTTTAATCGGCGTTACCGGGGCCAATCGCCTGGCCGCCGAGGATTCCTTAGCGGAACTCACGGAGCTGGCCCGGTCTGCCGGGCTGATGGTTGCGGCCACCATTATTCAGCGGCGTCCCCGGTTCGACTCCCGGTTCCTCATGGGCAAAGGCAAACTTTCGGAACTGGTCATCCAGGCCCTCCAGGTGGGGGCCGAGATGCTGGTGTTCGACGCCGAACTCAGCCCATCCCAGGTGCGCTCCATCACCGACTTCACCGAACTCAAGGTCATTGACCGCACCCAGCTCATCTTAGACCTTTTTGCCCAACGGGCCAGAAGCCGGGAAGGCAAGCTCCAGGTGGAGATGGCCCAGGTGAAATACCTTCTGCCCCGGCTGGTGGGGAAAGGCGACGCCCTCTCCCGGCTCATGGGCGGCATCGGCGGCCGGGGTCCCGGGGAGTCCAAGCTGGAGATGGACCGCCGGCGCCTCCGCGACCGCCTCCACCGGCTGCAACAGGACCTGTCCCGGGTGCGGGACGAACGCCGGGAGCGGCGCCAGCCCCGGCGGCGACTGAATCTTCCGATCCTTTCCATCATCGGCTATACCAACGCCGGAAAATCCACTCTGTTCAATGCCTTAACCCACGCCGCGGTCCTGGCCGAAGACCGGCTCTTTGCCACCCTTGACCCTACCAGCCGGCGGCTCCGCTTCCCGAAGGAACGGGAGGTGATCATCACCGATACGGTGGGGTTCATCAAGAACCTGCCCAAGAATCTCCTGGAGGCCTTCAAGGCCACTCTGGAGGAACTGGAGGAGGCCGATCTGCTCATCCACGTGGTGGACCTGAGCAATCCCCGTTTCATCGAACAGATGGCCGCGGTGGAAGACATCCTGGTGTCGCTGTCCCTCCAAGACAAGCCGGTGTTGCTGGTCTTCAATAAAAAAGACCTGGCGGACCCCAGCCTGGCCGCGCTGCAATGCCGCCTGCATCATGGCGTGGCCATCTCGGCGGTGGACCCCGAGACCTTGCCGGCCCTCATGGCGCGACTTGAGTCGAAAGTGGAAGAGGTGGCCGGCGATCAGGGGCCAGGGGTAAAGATCAGGGATTAGGGATTAGGGGCCAGGAAAGAGGGCGTCCTTTATTCTTTGTCAAGCCTGCCAAAGTTGCGGCCGGAATTCCACGCCAGAAGTGTCCAGGGTGACCAGGGTCCAGCCGCAGCCGTGGGGGGCCAGGCCGGGATGCACAATCGCCGGGGTGCCCTGAATGGCCTGAGGGTGTGGCCAGGCGGTGGCGGGCAAGGATATGTGCAGAGGGTATTCTGTTTGCTGTTTTCGGTTTTCGGTCAAAAAAATCTCTCGCAGATCATCGTCTTTACTGGCCACTGCATTATGGGTGTGACCATGCAGGCACAGCACCTGGCGGAAACGGGCTAAGTGCGGGGTGATTTTTGGTGCGTCCTTCGTCCACTGTTGCCAGGGAAGATAGAGCCGCGCCAAGGGGGCATGGGAGACGATGACCAGAGGCGTGGCGGAGTCCAGTGCAGCCAACTCTGTTGTCAGCCACTGGCGCTGGGCCGGACCCATCTCGAAGGCTGGGCCTTGGGGGGTGTCACGCCAGGCAGTGTCCAGGCCCAGGAAGTGAACGCCCTGATACATCCGGGAGAACTGCGGCGGGCCGAAGCGCCGGACCCAGGACGCAGCCCCGCCGCGACCGTGATCGCCTTCCCCCCGCACCGCCCACAAGGGAGAGGACAGGTCCGAGAGGATCTCCCGGCCCAGGTCCAAGGCGTCGGGGCGGCCTTTATGGGCCAGATCACCGGCAAAGAGCACCAGGTCAGGCGGGGGCGTTAGGGCATTGATCTCCGCCACGGCCCGGGCCAAGGCCTGAGCCTCGGGACGGAGGCCCGCCCCGCTTTTCAGATGGGCGTCGGCCAGCAGCGCCAGGCGCAGTTGAGGGGCGCAAGCCAAGGCTTGCCAAGGCCAGGAGAGCCTGCCGAAGGCCCAACCCGCAACCAGCCCCAAGCCCATCTGCCTGATAAAGTCACGGCGGTCCATAGGCGCCATTGTAGCAAAATTTGGCGGAAAAAGGTGGGGGGAGTGCAGAGGTCAGGTTAAGGGTAAAACAAAGAAAGCCGGGGAACCAGATGCCTCCTTGCCAGGAGGGGGTTCAACTGGGTTCCCCGGCTTCCCAGGGCCACGAACCTGGCCAATTCGCTGATTGGCATCGGAACCACCGTCCGCAATTTCGTGGCCTGCCTCACTGTTTCGGCAGCGGAGCGGGCATCTATGGCCGCCTCCGGCTATCAGCGCCCAGCCAGCCCTTGAAAATCCTTGGATCAGGACTGACTTTGTGCTCGGGGCCAAAACAGGTTGCTCGAGGTTCAGTCCGGAGGGCGATCCAACCCCCGTTGGGTGCGGCCAACCGGCCGTCTCCCCGTAACCTTCCCGGTGCTCAGACCGAACGTCCTAGCGATCATCATATTAAGCATCCTTTTGGAGAAAACAAGGGGAAGATAAAATTATTTTAAGAAAGAGCCGCTGATCCATAGGGAGCCGCGTTTGTAGTAAGTGCGGTCAATTATGCTCTTTTTTTAATGGCTCTAAATTCTTCATAAAAATTCTGCAGCTTTGCTTTTAGGATGGCAGATTCTTATAGTTTGTTTAACAGGAATCTGCAGGAAAGCTGAACCTCTCATTGAAGAGGGATTCCCTGCTAAGAACCATTGGAGGATAAACCATGCCGAGCACGAGAATGATCCGTAAGATATTGAAGGCCAAGCCTACCATGGAAGGGGCCGGGGTGCATTTGAGGCGGGTGTTCGGGTTTAGCGAAGTGCCCCTGCTGGACCCGTTTCTGTTGCTGGACGATTTCCGGTCGGATAACCCGGAGCACTATCTCAAGGGGTTTCCCTGGCACCCGCACCGGGGCATCGAGACCATTACCTATGTGCTCAAAGGCGATGTGGAGCACGGTGACAGCATGGGCAATAAAGGCGTCATCGGCTCGGGGGACGTGCAATGGATGACCGCAGGCAGCGGCATCATCCACCAGGAAATGCCCAAGGGGGACCCGGAGGGCCGGATGGAGGGCTTTCAGTTGTGGGCCAATCTGCCCAGGTCCCACAAAATGATGGCGCCGCGCTACCGGGGGGTGGAAAGCAAAGACATCCCGGAGGTGCGCGGTGTGAATGGAGCGCACATCAAGGTGATCTGCGGTAGGCTCGGGGAGGTGACCGGTCCGGTTAGCGGTATCGTCACCGAACCGGAATACCTGGATATCAGCCTACCGGCGGGGGCAGAATTCCGGCATCCCACCAAACGGGGCCACACTGTGTTCGCTTACGTCATCAGCGGTCAGGGCTATTTCTGTCAAGAGAAGAATCCGTTTACCTATGAGGTGGAAGGGCTCAATTATTTTGACATGCAACGGGAGCCGTTTGTCAGTAACGGCATGCTGGTGCTGCTGGATGACGGCGAGGAGGTTATGGTGACCACGGAAGTTGAGCCGGTGCGGTTTCTGCTGGTCTCGGGCAAGCCCATCGGGGAGCCGGTGGCCTGGTACGGCCCCATCGTGATGAATACGGAAGAGGAGTTGAAGGTTGCGTTTGAGGAGTACCGGCAGGGCACATTTATCAAGCGGGCCGGCTGACCGCGGCCTGGCACCACGCGATTAAGGTACGGGTTTAGCCTAGGGTTGACCGCTGCGGACAAATCTGGACATGTCCAGGGGGGTCAAGAATTCCACCGCCACCCCATAGAAAGAAGAGTTGGGGCCTGGCGGGTCTATACGGATAACCTTACCCCGGCCTTGGAAATAAAAATGATTGGTCTTCTCGACAAGGCTGGTGTCGTTGGCAGTGTCGATGTTGAAATCGATGATGTGACCCGGGGCAAACGTGGGGGGTTCTTTGCACTTGAAATAGATGCCGCCTAAGCTGATGTCTTTGAGAAACCCTGGGCATTCCGGACATTCTTCTTCCGGGTGCGGTTCGCCGGGTTTAAATTTTAAGGGGAGAAGTTTGGGGGTTCTATGGTGTTTGCGTTTTTCCATAACCAATCCTCTCTATCTCAACCTTCAATTTTGGTTATGTTAAGAAGCATCGAGTTAGCATAAACCTTAAGCATCAAGAAATTATGGGTATACGGATTTAATGGTTGATGGGGCACTCTCACCCCACCAACCTGATACCACCCTCAGATGGTTGATAGATCGACCCCATAGTTGAGTTCTTCTGCGAATTCCGGCAGTCCGTAATCGATGGTTTTCTTGTAGAACGGAGAGACCTTCGCAGTCGGGGTCTTCTTCTTGTGCTTCGTGGTGTAGAGCATTCGTGCCCGCATCACCTCGAAGGAGTAACCACGGCCTTCACGGTTCTTGTCCTTGGCCAGTCGGGAACATCACGCTTGCCGAACCGCACGAACTCACCCTGCACGCCGCACTCCTCGCAGGCTAGGGGATCGGGCACGGCCACCTGGAAGTGCATTTCGTCGATGGATTTGTAGTCCTGCACCTTGTATGTCGGTAAGTGCAGGATATTGTCAGGCATACCGCTCATGCTGCCCACATGTTTTGTCCGGAAACAGGTGCATGGCTAGTCAGAACCCAGTGATTAGGCTTTTATCGAACGCACGAAAATAACATCCGAAGAGACAAAATCGCTTTCCTGAACCAGTTTGCGATTGATCTCTGTTACTTCAAATCCCGAGCCAGCCAGAAGTGATGTTAATGATTCAACCGTAAATCACATCACCGCGCCATCAGCGCGAACACGCCCCAGCCCAGGTATTCACGCGTGTACGTGGCGTAGCGTTCGGGTTCCGAGGTTAGTTTGGCTCGAACATCTTTAGCGAGGTCATCGTCGGGATTCGCTTCGAGCCATCGACGCATGGTGAGCCACTTGGCCGCCTCGTACCTGTCCCAGCCTTCCTGGTCTGCCAGAACCATTTCTACGACGTCGTAGTCGAGGTCGCCGAAAGACGCGAGAAGTTCTGGAAGCATGAGATAGTCGGAGATCGAACCGGCAAAGCATCCTTTGGCAACGTCTTCCGTCGGCGGTAGCTGCACCCAGTACGGCTCGCCGATGAGGATGATCCCTCCGGTGCGGAGGCTCTCCGCCAGAAGCTCGATAGTGCCGACGACTCCCCCACCGATCCACGTGGCACCGAGACAAGCTGCCACGCCGACCTTTTCGTCGGCGACGTAGCCGGCAGCGTCGCCGTGGATGAACTCGACTCGATCGGCTACGCCGAGTTCTTCAGCGCGGAGTTTCGCTTGCTCGCTGAACAACTGGCTCATGTCGATACCGGTGCCGATGATACCGTAATCGCGTGCCCAGGTGCACAGCATCTCGCCCGAGCCGCTGCCAAGGTCGAGCACACGGGTCCCCGGTTCCAGGCGCAACGCCTCGCCGAGAGTGGCGAGCTTTTCGGGTGTGAACGGGTTATGAATGCGGTGAGCACTTTCGGTGATATTGAAGATTCGTGGAATGTCCACTACAGAAAACTCCTGTTGTATTAATAGGTTCAGGTTTGCGACTGGCTGCATCTGAATTAGGGTTTATATGGGCGGCCAATAGTTGCTTGCGAATGTAAGGGTCTGACCAAATGTTGGTACTCCCCTTCTCATATAGTTTCATTTCTCTCATAGGGAAGGTCTGAACAACTCGCCCTAATCTGGCAAAAAAAACCAAGGTTCCAGACGAGTGATGCCCATGCAGTTTACCTTCGGTAACCAGATTATCCGTTGTAAGAAAAAGCTTATTGCCCTCTAGGTCGTCTACTCTATCAACCAGTTCTTCCGTATACCCGAAATTATTTAATCAATTTTAGAAAATATTAGCACATATGTTATAAAAATCAATTATTTTTCTCCAAAGCTTAAAAGCGCAGGACACCGCCCGGGATCAGGAAAAAGCGAAGTCTTTCTCCCTAAAGAGTTGTAGGCAGGCCTCCACAGCTTTGGCATCAAAAAGAGTCCCCTTATGTTTGCCGATCTCCTCCAGGGCTGCGTCGATCCCCAGGGAGGGACGATAAGGCCGATGGGAGGCCATGGCTTCCACCACGTCCGCCACCGCCAGGATTCTCGCCTCCTGGATAATTTCCGCGTCGGCCAGGCCCGCGGGATAGCCTGACCCATTCAAGCGTTCGTGGTGCTGGAGTACGGCTTGAGCCACGGGCCAGGGGAATTCTATATCTTTGAGGATGTTGTACCCGACCTCGGGGTGGCTTTTGATCAGACTAAACTCTATATTGCTGATTTTTCCGGGACGGCTGAGGATCTCAGCGGGAACCGCGATCTTGCCTATATCATGCAAAAAGCTCAACACGTGCATACCCTCAATCTGATGAGGCGGCCACCCCATTTCCCGGGCAATGGCGCAAGCGAGTTGGGCCACCCGCCGCTGATGGCCTGCGGTATAAGGATCTTTGGTCTCCACGGTGTTGGCCAAGGCCCCCACGGTGCCGCTCAAAGCCTGGTGCAATTTGTCCAGCCCCTGCCTAACCTCGATTTCGGCCTGCCGGCGTTGGGTAATGTCTTGTACCACCACGATATGATATGGTGAGCGCGCCCCGAATTGCTGCATGGCGGATATCGTCAGATTGACCCACACCAAAGAACCATCTTTGTGGATATAACGCTTTTCCAGGGTAAAACTTTGGATCAGACCATCCCGAAGCTTTTGGATGTTTTCTATTTCAGCCTGTAAATCATCGGGGTGGGTGAAGGCATTATAGGTGGTGGCAACCATTTCATCCGGGGTGAGACCGACGATATCACAGAATTTTTGGTTTACTTTCAGGAAGCGTCCGGTGGCGGTCTCGACCAGGGCCACTCCCACCGCGGCTTGATCGAAGATGGCCCGGAAGCGTTCTTCGCTCTCCCGCAGATCTGCTTCGGCTTTTTTGGTGGTGGTAATGTCTGAGGTAAGGTGTACTCCACCGATCAAGGTCCCGGCTTCATCCAGGATGGGGTCTACGGTTTCCTTGAGCCAGTGATTCTGTAACACCATGATGGATTCTTCGCGCTGCCGGGTCTTCTTCATGCGCAAAAAGGGGCAGTCCTCACGAGGCTGGCCGGCGCCATGCAAAATTTCCCAACACGGGTGTTCGAGGATGGTGTCAAAGGACCTGCCGGTCAGATTCATCATGGCCTGGTTGCATTGCAGAATCCTGCCCTCCGGGTCGAGCAGACAGACCGCGTCTTTAATGGCGTCGAAGGTGGTCCGCCATTTGTGGGCTGCCAGGCGCAAGGCTTCCTCCGCCCACTGGCGGCCTTGTTCCTGCCTGTCTTTCTGCAATCTGTCGTTCAAGATTGGCGCGATGGTGGCGGCGATCATTTCCAGGCGCCGGATGTCCTGGTCGTCATAGTCCGTGTTTTTATTGGCCACCATCAATAACCCGATGGCTTTGTCAAAGCAACGGAGGGGAACGGTCAGGCATCTTTCTATAGTGATATATCCCGGCGGGGTAAGGGTGGCAGGATCGCAGGGATAGAGGGTCCGGCTTTCACGGATGGCCTCGGAGCAGATGTTGTCAGCCCACATCTCCTGGGGAATGACGATGTCCTTTTGAGGTACCTGCCCCTGGTCCGAGGTATGCCGGGTCATGGCAGGGACCACCAGGGCCCCGTTCTCTTCCAGATAGCCGAAGATCCCGCATTTGCTCTTTAGGGCCTCCAGGACCACTGCCAGGACCGCCGGGTAGATGGCATCATCCAGTACGGTTAAGAAGATATGGGCGATGCGGTTCCTGATGGTTAATTCTTGTTCCGACCTTCGCAATGCTGCTTCGGCCTGGCGGCGTTCGGTAACGTCTTCACCTGAACAGAGGATACCGGTAATTTGGGCATTCTGGTCGCGCAGGAGCGTATTATGGAAGGAGATGAGGCGCTCCCGGCCGTCTTTGGTGAGAACGGGATTTTCGCAATATTCCGCGCCCTCAAGATCGCCCACTTTGAGTCGATGGAACACGGTCTTAAACTCCACGGCAACCGTGGGAGAAAGGCAGAGCTTGAACCAATTGCGGCCGATTATTTCTTCTTCCTGATATCCCAGTACCTCACACCCCTTTTTGTTCATGAGGGTGATTCGGCCGGCTTGATCCAAGGCCACCATCATCACCCCGGCAATATCCAGGAATTGCTGGGCCAGCTCCTGTTGTTGCTGCAACGCTTTCTCCGCCTGCCGGCGCTTGGTAATGTCTCGGGCGACACTCAGGATTAGTTGGCGATCATCCAGTTTGATGAGGCGGGCATGAATTTCCACCGGCAGCGTGGACCCATCTTTGCGCAGGTGAGCGGCTTCAAAGATTATCTCTCCCTGGGCCAACAAATCTCTAAGGTATTCTTCCCTCTTCCGGGCAAACTCCGGTGTTGCCAGCAATGAGACATTTTTTCGGAGCAACTCGTCTTTCTCATAGCCGCGATCCTTACACGCGGCATCATTGACATAGATAAAATTACCCTCCAGGTCGTGCAGAAAGATGGAATCGCTGGCGCCATCCAGGAGTTGTTCCTTAAGCTGGAGTTCGCTTTCGGCTCGTTTGCGCGCGGAAATATCGCGCATGGCGGTGCGACAAAAGCAAGCCGAGCCTAACCCTGCGGGCGCTACCTGGCTATCCAGGGCGGCATAGAACGGCTGGCCTGCTTGAGGCAGAAGCTTTATTTCGCAGCTGTGGCGGACCCCGGTCTCGAACAGCTTCTGGAAATGGGTTAACCACTCCTCCCGGGACTCCGGCGCCACCCAGAGATGGAAATGCTGGTTCATCAACCGGCTCTTCTCGGTGCGCAGCATTCCAACACCGGTGAGATTAATTTCGGTGATGGTTCCTTGGAGGTCCAGGGTAAGATAGCCCACGGGCACGAAATCATAGAGATCGGCGTAGCGATCCCGGGCCTCGGTGTTGCTCTTCTTGGCTAAGTGCAGTTCTTGATGTTGCATTGCCAGTCGGGCCTGGTGCACTTGGAGTTCGTGAACCAGCCTCTTGACATCTGCCCGGGGGATGTTTTCAAGCTTGCCGTGCCTGGCCTGCAGAAATCTCTCGGCTTGGGACTTGAGCATGCCAGACCCGTTGGTGTTTGTTGGCTGTTTTTTCATGATATATCTATCTGGCCCAGCCAGGAGACTGGTGCGCTTTAGCCGCGCTAAGGTTCCGGCAAGAGCACTGGCCGGATCGGTCAGGTTAGGCATCATTGCCCGGCGCCAGAAGCGGCGATCCTTAGCACCGGCAAGTATCTGATCTCGCTTATGAGAAACGCAAAGCTTTGTGGGATATATCGGAAAATTGACAGTAAGCTTTAATAATCGACGCAGGTTTTTCTGGAGTTGTGCACTTTCTCCCGCCCGGCCTCTTTAGCTCTGCTTTATTTTCTCCATAAGCCGGCCGAAACTCCACAGCACAGTTTAGCCTGGTTCTCCGAAGGGTTATATCATCTGCAGTCCACCTCAGCGATAGACTAAAAGCCCGGTACAGGAATAATTTGACATGGCTTCCAGGCTGATCAACCCAGAGCAGATTGTATCAGTGTCAGCCTGATGGCAGGGAAAAAATTTAAGTTGCATCGAATTAACTTGAAAAGCCGATAAAATTGACATAAAGGAAGTTGTCTAGATACATGTGTGGTTATCGGACGGCCCAACTGAACAGCTTTGGGCAACCCTAAAGCGTCAGGGCGGTAATATCCTTCACCTTTCCAGCAGTTGCAGCTGCCCATCATTTGAGGAGAGGTCAAGGCGAAGCAAAGGTCCTTAGCCAACTCCTAAGGACAGGGCCGAGAGATTTCTGGATAGAACCGCACCTGTGCAGAAAAATCCCGCCATAGAGGTCCGGAAGCTGGTGCATGAACTGGATCGTACCAGGTAGAAATGGACATTCAGAACAAGGAACTACAACGCCATCTTTCGAACCTGGAAGCAATCCGGGCCAGATATGCCGAACTTTTTGATTTCGCCCCCATCGGCTATTTCACCTTTGACCCCCGGGGGTTGATTCTGGAGGTCAATCTCACCGGAGCCCGGCTCCTTTTGCAAGAACGCACTGCTTTAATCCACAGCCCGTTTTTTCTCCATATCGCCCCGCCATTTCGGAACCGATTCGAACGGCACCTGCAGGAAGTTTTTGCCGGCCAAGCCAAGCAGTCCTGCACCTTACAGATGCTCACTGCCGCGGGGAGCACCGTCTACGTGGCTCTGGAGAGCCTGGCAGTCCAGGACCGGAAAGGCAAGCTTTCCGAATGCTTTACCGTCGTCAGCGATATCACGGCCCATCAACAAGCCGTGGACGCGCTGCGGCTAACCCAAACCGTTATTGACCGCGCCTCGGTGGCGGTCTACTGGGTTAAGCCGGACAGTACGTTTTCGTATGTCAACCAGGCGGCGTGTAAGGCTTTGGGCTATTCGCAAGAGGAGTTGCTCAATCTATCCGTGTCCGACATCGACAGAGAAATGCCCAAGGAACCCTGGTCGGCCCACTGGGAAGAATCGAAACGCTTTAAGACGCGCAATATTCAAAGAAACCATACCCGCAAGGACGGCAGCTGGTTCCCGGTGGAGGTCTCCGCCAACTATCTGCAATTCGGCGACCAGGAGTTCATCATCGCCTTCGCCACGGATATCACCGCGCGTAAGCAAGCCGAGGAAGAAATCAGAACCGCGGTAGCTTATCTGGAGAACATCATTGCTTCGTCAGTAGATCCCATCGCCACCGTTAACGAACATGGCCGTTTCACCCGGTGGAATCAAGCCGCGCAGGAAGCCTACGGGTATACCGCGGAGGAACTCGCCAGCCAACCTGCTTTCAATCTATACTCTGATCAAAATACGCTAAAGCAGATGTTGTCCCAATTGGGCCGGGATGGTTTTGTCCAGGGGTATGAAATCGATATGAAGAAGAAGGGCGGGAGCATTGCCCCGTTCAGCCTCTCCATTCGCTTGTTGCGGGACAAGAAGGGCAAAAGCCTGGGGAGCGTATGTGTGGCCCGGGATTTGACTGAAACCAAACGGTCCATGAGGGAATTGAACACATCGAATGCAAAACTGAGAGTTCTGGTCCAGGAATCGGACCGGCGCAACCGGGAACTCACCCTGATTAACTCCATGGCGGAAAAACTGCAATCGTGCCTCTCGGAGGAGGAGGCCTATCCCATTATCGGACAGCATGTCCAGGCGTTGTTTCCGGCCGAATCAGGAGCCTTGTTTATCCAGGACCCCAGCAATGATCTTTGGGAGGCGGCATTCACCTGGGGTGAGCCCCTGGCTGGTGAGCTGGTCATAGGGCCCGCGGATTGTTGGGCCTTGAGGCGCGGACGTTTAAACCTCAAGGGTGAGTCTTATCCGGGGCTGCCTTGCGGTCATGTGCCCCATGCTTATCCGGGAAGTTACTTGTGTCTCCCTTTGCTGGCCCATAGTGAGCCCCTGGGGATGCTGCATATCCAAGGTCTTACTGACTTGACGCAAGAGCAGCAAGAGCAGTTACAAACCCTGGCGGTGACTGTCGGTGACCATATCTCCCTGGCTTGGGCGAATATCAGGTTGAGGGAAACGCTGCGCCACCAGGTGGTACACGATGCCCTCACCGGCCTGTTTAATCGGCGGTACCTGGAAGAGACCCTGGAACGGGAGATTTACCGGGTTAAGCGCAAGGGGGCTTCGCTGGGGCTCATCATGCTGGACCTGGACCATTTCAAGCGCTTCAACGACACCTACGGCCACGGAGCGGGAGATGATCTGTTGCGGGCCCTGGGGAAATTCCTGGCTACCCGGGTACGCCACGAAGACGTGGCCTGCCGTTATGGCGGGGAAGAATTTGTCGTAATCCTGCCGGAGGCCTCGCCAGAAGTGGTCAAAGAACGGGCCGAAGAAATTAGGGAGGGCTTTCCCCAGCTACACGTATTCCACCGGGGCCGAGTGATTGAAAGCGTCACGGTATCCCTGGGGATCGCCATTTTTCCAGCCGATGGCGCCACGGGCCAGGACGTGCTTCGGGCCGCGGATGACGCCATGTACCAAGCCAAGGCCCAGGGCCGCAATCGGGTAGTGGTGGCCCAATGCCATGCTACTTAAGTTTTCATCCAGAAACTCCTTAAAACTCCCCCCCTTTGGAAAAGGGGGGGTGGGGGGGATTTTGTAACTCTTATAAATCCCCCTAAATCCCCCTTTTTCAAAGGGGGACTTGAAGAAGCGTTTCCAGGATATGGCGTTTCTGGATGAACATTACTTATTGTTTCAGACCCGGCCGACAATCTCGGCCGGGATGAAATCCCGCCTTCTCAGCCTCGGCCGCGGAAGAAAATTTTAATAATTGATTCGGGGGGGTGTTTTTTACCCACGGACTGCTGGGGAGATGATAGGACTTACCTCCCGGATTAGCCACGAAAATTACAGGTTCCGCCACTTTTACGGCAGCCTCAGGATTGGTCGCCGATTTTTGCTCCACCTTGGGCGCCTTAAGGGAAACTTGTTGCGGTTGAGGCACGGGGGTTGGCAAGGGGGCAAGCGCCTGATCCGGGGCGACGGGAGGCGGGGGATTCGGGGCCGGAGGGCTTGGGGCCGGCAGCGCCGCGAAAGCTTCGCCGGCCTGGTTTAAGAGTTCGATCCCGGGCTGCCCGTCCGGCAGGGGAACTATCTCGCCCAGGATTTTTTGATCTTTATGGTAAAAAGTAAGCCGGGGGTCACCCTCGGCGCCCAGCCCGAGACACAAGCGGCGCTTACCGGTTTGATCCCGGAGTTCCACCTGCACCTGGCCATCGCGCTCCCCTATCCAGGCTCGGCACATGCCCTTAGTATCGTTAATGGTGAGCCCTTCCAGGCTCATCTGTGCGACTCGCCCCGGGCCTCTTAAAATCATGAAGGCTAAACCTGTCACAGCTATAAAGGCCAGGAACGCGGCCGCCAGCGCCACAATCTTAAGGCTGTGAAGCTGCCGTTCCAGCTTAACCATCCGCCCCGCCGGAGGATCAGGCAAAGAGATGGGAGGCTGCCGGGGGACCTCGATGGGCTTGACCTCTGGAATTTCCGGCTTGACCTCCTGAACCTGGTCAAGTTCTGGCTCAGGCGGGGCAATTGGCACTGACTCGCGGGTAAGCGGTTCTTGGACCGGTGGTTCTGGAGGCATATTGACAGACTGGGTCGGCTTAACCGCGGGGCCGTGTTTCATGGCCTCCAGTCTCGTTTTCCAGTCTACCTTCCCAGGTTTATCTGGCATGGCAGGTCTCCGAAAAATTTAACTTCAGGGTCGCGAGGAATAGCGCTGGTCGGGCCGGGAGCAGAGGTCGATCTTTTCCGCTTCGGGTCCGCCGCTTTCCCCGCGAGCCGCTCTATAATCGTTATCGGTATGGCGGGGACAAAACATGAGGCCGACATTATGGGCAGTGGCCCAAGCCGCCTGGAACTCGTTAATTCTCATCCGAGAACGTTTAAAGCTGTAAACGGCTTTCAAAGTCCCCATTAGGAAAAGGGGGATTTAGTGGCAATACTGTTCACTTAATATTTTAACAGCCAGTTGGAGGTCGATTTTGGACATTGATTTAGAGCCAATGCTGTTCACTTAAGCATTGGCGATTTCTGATCGGCTGTAGGGGCGGGGTTTCCCTGCCCAACCCGTGGCACATTAAGCCAGGGGCGGGGAGACCCCACCCCTACAAATGTTTAAGTGAACAGCATTGGATTTAGGGGGATTTCAAGGCGTTATATAAATCCCCCCTGCCCCCCTTTTCCAAAGGGGGGTGATTATTTCCTTTCAAGTCATTTCAAAGTGAACCCAAAAATCGGTTTTGAAATGACTTATAATAATACCAGCTTGAAAAGCCTGTCATCTTTCTCATCATTGTTGGATGCCTCGCAGTCCAGAGTTTATGCTGTCTCCATGCCTTGCCGGGATAAAAGCGGATCACGGTTTTCCAACCTGAGAAAAATGGGGAGGCTCCAGCCGACCCACCCGTGCCGTGTCCCGGCACAAGGATGCCGGCGCCCCATTAATCCCTTGATAATACTGGCTAAGTTTTGCGAAAGCCGAATATTTAGCCCGGGACCAGCGCGGGACAGGGCGTGACAACCCTGGCGCCGCCTCGACCGGAACGCGCTTGCACGCGGGTTTAGACCGGGTATATGGCGAGGGCGCCTCGGCAATGTCCCGGCACATGTGCCGGGGTTGCCCGTCCAATCGGCCTGCGCCCGGCCATTTTCAACGATTTTTGGGGTAGTTTTGAGGGGGTAAAAGCCGTTAAAAAACCGTTTTTCTCTATCATTTTGAGCAAAACGCAGGCTCTTAGCTCGCTTCCATGAAACAGCTTTAAACCGGTTTAGGGGGATTTGGTTTTCACGGTAACGCCTGCCGCCATCAATTTACCTGTTTGAACGCATTTTCGTATTAGCCTTTCTGGACCGGCTCGGTAGGGCCAGGGACGGCCGCTCTACCGCAGCCAAATCCATGCATGGTGGGGCGCGGGCCAGTGGCGCAGGCGTCCCAGTGGCGCAGGCGTCCCCGCCTGCGGTCCTTAAAGCGCGGGCCTCCATGCCCGCCATCATTAATACCTTAATACCTTTGGGCCGGGGCTGGTAAACCTTGCAACTGGCGTAGGCGTACTTATCTTTATCAGGCATCACGTCTCCATTGACGGTAATAAAGTTCGAGGCGTGGTCAAGAAGACTCCAGCCAAGGAGGGCGCCATGTCAGATCCAGAACGACAGCCCAACCGTCTCATCGATACGACCAGCCCCTATCTCCAGCAGCATGCCTATAATCCGGTGGATTGGTACCCCTGGGGGGCCGAAGCCCTGGAGCGCGCCCGCCGGGAGGATAAACCCATATTTTTAAGCATCGGCTACTCCACCTGCCATTGGTGCCACGTCATGGCCCACGAGTGCTTTGAAAATCCGGCTATCGCGGCCATCATGAATGAGCACTTCGTCAACATCAAGCTGGACCGGGAAGAGCGCCCCGACCTGGATGAGACCTATATGAACGCGGTTCAGGTGCTCACCGGCCACGGCGGCTGGCCCCTGAGCGTTTTTCTCAGCCCGGATTTAAAACCCTTTTATGGCGGCACCTACTTCCCCCCTGAAGACCGGGGCGGCCTGCCGGGATTTCCCCGCCTGCTGCTGGCCCTCAGCCAGGCCTACCAGCAGAATCGCGAGCAGCTGACCACGCTTTCCCTCAAGGTGGAAGGCCACCTGCAGCGCCTGGGCGAGCCCGCGGGAGCCGGAAGCGATCCCACCCGGGAGGCCGTGGCGGAGGCGGCGCAGCGCCTGGTGCAGGATTTCGACGCGGTGCACGGCGGCCTGGGCAACGCCCCCAAGTTTCCCCGCTCTTTAGAGCTGGACTTTCTGTTTCACTCTTATTACCTCGACCGAGAGGCTCCGGTTCTTTCCAAGCTGGCCTTCACCCTGGAAAAAATGGCCCGGGGAGGCATCTACGATCAGTTGGGCGGGGGCTTCCACCGCTACAGCGTGGATGAGGCCTGGTTGGTGCCGCATTTCGAAAAGATGCTCTATGACAACGCCCTCTTGCCACCGCTTTATCTGGCGCATAGCCAACTTACCGGGAGCGGACTGTCCCGGCGCATCGCGAAAGCGACCCTGGATTTCATCCTGCGGGACATGGCCGCGCCCGAAGGCGGCTTTTATGCGGCCTGGGACGCGGACAGCGAAGGGGTGGAAGGCAAATACTATGTTTGGAGTTTGGAGGAAGTTGAGCGGGTCGTGGGTCCCGATGCCGCGCCCCTGGTGATCGCGGCCCTGGGAGTGACCCCGGAAGGCAATTTTGAAGACGCCAACATCTTGACCCGGCCTTTTTCCCGGAGCGATCTGGCAACTCGCTTTGCCATGGAGCCGGACGCATTGGCGCGCCTCCTTTCGGAAGCATTTAAGCAGTTGCGCCGGGTGCGGGGCCAAAGGGTGCCGCCCCACCGGGATGAGAAGGTCATCGTCTCCTGGAACGGCCTGGCGATCACGGCCCTGGCCAACGGCGCCCAGGTCTTGGGAGATCGGCGCTATGCTGAAGCCGCGGCCTCCGCGGCCCGGTTCATCTTACAGAACCTGTTCCGGGACAGTACCCTCCACCGTATCTGGACCGCAGGCCGCATCAGCGTCCCGGGTTTTTCCGAGGATTATGCCATTTTCGCCAACGCCCTCCTGGACCTGTACGAGACCGACTTCGATACCGTCTGGATCAATCAAGCCCAGGCCCTCATGACTCTGATGGACCAAAAGTTCTTAGACCCCACCGACGGCGCCTATTTTTACGTGGACCGGGACCAGGAAACTCCGCTGGTGCGCTCCAAGAGCATCTATGACCAGGTCCTGCCCTCGGGCAACTCCATGGCGGCCCGGGTTAATCTCCGGCTTTACCGCCTGACTGAGAAGGACGCGTATCAGCAGCGGGCCGCGGGGATCATCCGGCAGTTCCAGGCCCAGGCGCAACAAAACCCCTGGGGCTTTTCTCACCTCTGGACGGTTCAGGCCCTGGCCCTCACTCCGCCCCTGGATCTCACCCTGGTGGGTGACCCCGGAGACTCCCGCACCCAAGACCTGGTTCGAACGGCTTACAGCAGCTATCTGCCGGAACGCCGTTTGGTCCTGAAAAACCCGGGCAACAGTAATGCCCTGGATGAACTCTTGCCCTGGACGGGGACCTACAGCCAGCCCGGAGAAGCACCGGTGGCGTATCTCTGCCGGGACTTCACCTGCCTGCCGGCCATGAGCGCACCCGCAGAATTGGCGGCCAAGTTAAGCCAGCCCAGTAACCGCAAGGCCTAAAAAGGGGAGGGCAGGGCGAATAACTTGGCATTACCTTGTTACGGGATAGCACAGGCTTTCCAGCCTGTGCTGGTGGGCCGTACCCTACCTGCTTCATTCCCCAAGGTTTTTTCCGAACACCGGTCATCTCCAGTTGTGGCGGACACCGAGGCCCGCTCCACCGATCTTTTCTTCTTTTTTAGAGCTTGCCAAAAGTTCCTGCCTTTTTATCCCCTCTCCCCTCTGAGGGGTGAGGGTGAGGGGTGAATAGGAAAAAACTTTTGAGCCTCTTGCAAAAGTCTCTTTGCGGCCGAAACCCTATATGGGTATTGATAAGTTCGCCGGTAGCACAGGCTTTCCAGCCTGTGCTCAAGCAGGTTAAACATACATGGCCGCAAGCTGCCACCCCTGAAGGATAAAATCCTCCTACCCACTGGAGGGGCTTTAAAAGTCCCCCTTTGAAAAAGGGGGATTAGGGGGATTTGGATTTTCACGCTAAAGCCTGCGACTCCATAATGTCCGGCAATTTTGCAAGAGGCTCGTTTGGCAATGAGTATAAAAAGAACTGCAGGTCATGAGTGACTGTTATGAGAAGAATATTATTAATTTACCAAATATTGTTATGAACCAATTTATGATTTATAATCAGGGCAAGCCATGGAGGGCTTATGTATGGACCGCGATGCCACCCTGACACTGGTCCGCGCTCTGACCCGCCCGGTGCTGGAGCTGTTTTCCCCTGACCAGGTGGAAGAGTTTGACGACGATTTTGCCGACTGGAGCCTGAGCGCCGGGGCCCAAGGGGTATCGGAAAATTCGTATGCCTCTTATGACTCTTATGGCACAGTCCAGCCAGGGCGCGGTCTCGATACCACGCTGGTGGCGGGCATGTTTTTCCAGGTGATGATGGAGGCGTCCCGTTTGCCGGCCGCCACCCAGGATCGAGTCTCCTTTGTCCGCAAAAGAGCCAAGGACTATCTGGTCACCCAACTGGCCGGACAGATCACCCTGTCCCAGTTCTACCGCTTGCTCAGCCTCATCGAGGCAGAAGTCGGGGTCTATTTCTCCAAGAATGACTGGTCGAGAGGCAGGCCCCATCTGGTGGAGGCCAGCCGGCCCCGGCCACAACTTGAACTGGTCAAGAGCGACATCCTGCGCCAGGCCCTGGCCGCCATCGGCTTACCCGAGAAAGGCCGGCGTAAGCTCACTCCCGAGACCCTGGGGGACTTTCTTAAGGAGACCGAAGGCCGTTGGTTTCGCCTGTTGGACTTCGAAACCAAGTTTCAGGTGAACAAGAAGACCGCCTGGGCCTATCTCAACCACTTGCTGCAGGAAGGTATCCTGGTCCATAACGGAGAGAAGGCCAACCGGGTGCGCTATGCCCTGGCCGGCCACTTTAAAACCAGTCCCACCGCCGGGCCGTCAGTTTGACCGTTCCCTCCAGCTCTCGCCTGCCCAAATATCCCTGAACTCAGCAGGCGTCGGCCTTCCTCGCCCCTGCGCCCCCAGTCCGGCTTCTCTTGGACTCAAGGCCGCGCCGACGCTCTGGCACCCTCCCGAAAAAGTTATCTGGTATATGCTAAAGTATAAAATTATGGCACTTGGGGCCGAAACAGGATACAATTTATATTTGCGGTTTCAGGCAATCTGCACGGATTTTCCCGCTGATCTACCGCGATTTACCTTAGCTTCGCAAGGAATTCTCCATGCCCAAAAGCAAAGACCGCCACGAGCAGGGGCTGAAATTAGAAGTGACCGTGATTTCAAGCAAATATCTGGATTGGACCCTGGCCGAGATCGCCAGCCATTTTGGCAATGGCCCGCTGTTATGGCCGGGTGGGGCCGGCCGCGCCCAGGGGGTCAAATTTGTGCCGTATGAAATTAAGAAAAAACGGGGTCGCAAACCCAAGCAGAAAGAGCCCGCGGCCCGGCAGCCCAAAACCGAATCTGCCCCCAAGACCGCTACCTGATCATCCTACTTTCACTCTAGCGCAGATAAATAAGCAATGCCCGTAAACCAGATTATTATCCGGGGCGCCCGGGAACACAACCTCAAGAATATCGATTTGGAATTGCCCCGCAACCGGTTCATCGTGATCACCGGGGTGAGCGGTTCGGGGAAATCCACCCTGGCCTTCGACATCCTTTACGCCGAGGGGCAGCGCCGCTATGTGGAATCCCTGTCGGCCTACGCCCGGCAATTCCTCGAACTCATGGACAAGCCGGACGTGGAATATATCGAAGGCCTGTCCCCGTCTATCGCCATCGAACAGCGCAACGCCTCCAAGAATCCCCGGTCCACCGTGGCCACTTCCACCGAAATCTATGATTACCTCCGGGTCCTGTTCGCCCGGATCGGCACGCCTTTCTGCTACCAGTGCGGGCGGCCCATTTCGTCGTTGAGCGTCCCCCAGATGGCCGACCAGGTCATGGGTTTGGCCGAAGGCAGCCGCATCACGATTTTAGCGCCGGTGGTGGTGAATCGCAAAGGCGAACATCAAAAGCTTTTGGAGCGTCTTAGGAGCGAGGGCTACAGCCGCATCCGCCTCAACGGCGAGGTGATGGAACTGGAGGAGTTACCCGCCATCGATAAGAACAAGCGCAACACCATCGAGGCGGTGGTGGATCGTCTGGTGATCAAGCCGGACTTAGGCGCCCGGCTCAGCGACTCTCTGGAACTGGCCCTGAAACTCGCCGACAGCGTGGTGCGCATCGCGGTTGTGGACGGCGAAGAGTTGCTATTCTCCGAGCGCTTTGCCTGCGATCACTGCGGGGTCTCGCTGCCTGAACTCACCCCGCGGCTGTTTTCCTTCAACAGCCCCCAGGGTGCGTGCCCGGCTTGCAGCGGTCTGGGCACCCGGCTGGTCATCGACCCCGGCCTGGTGGTCCCCAACCCGGCCCTAAGCCTCAGGGAAGGCGCCATCCGGCCCTGGTCTCAGCGCCATTCTCTCCGGCACCAGCAGATGTTGGAAGCCCTGGAGCAGCATTACCGCTTCTCCATACACACCCCTTTCCGGGACTTGCCTCAGGATGTTCAGGAAGCCCTGCTCTTCGGCTCCGATGCCCATCCCGTCAATTTTTTCTATGAGCAGGGCGGTCGGCGCTTTTACAGCCCGCGGCCTTTCCCCGGTGCGGTGCCTTTGCTCAAGGAACGCTATGACGAAACGGACTCGGCGCTGGTCAGGGAGGACATCGAACAATACATGAGTTTCCGGCCCTGTCCCGACTGCAACGGCGCCCGTTTGCGCAAAGAGGCCCTGGCCGTGAAGATCAACGGGGCCAATATCAGTGAAGTGACCGGTTTAACGGTGACCCGAGCCCTTATCTGGTTCGGCGGCCTGGAACTTTCTCCCCGCCAGGCGGAAATCGCCCGGCGCATCTTGAAGGAAATTACCGAACGCCTGGGCTTTTTGTCGGAAGTCGGGCTGGATTACCTGAGCTTGGACCGGGCCACCGCCACTCTGGCCGGGGGCGAGGCCCAGCGCATCCGCCTGGCCACCCAGATCGGCTCCAAGCTCTCCGGAGTCCTCTATATCTTGGATGAGCCCAGCATCGGCCTCCATCCCCGGGATACCCAGAAACTCCTTCATACCCTTAAGGCCCTTAGGGACCTGGGCAACACCGTGATCGTGGTGGAGCATGACCCCGAAACCATCCGGCAGGCCGATTTTGTGGTGGACATGGGGCCGGGCGCGGGAAGGGAAGGGGGCGAGGTGGTCTTCGAAGGCACGCCCCAAGAACTGCTGCACCATGCCCGGTCGCTGACCGGGCTCTACCTGTCGGGGCGGCGGCAGATTCACTTGCCCCGGGGGCGGCGCCAGCCCCAGGGGTTCCTGCGCTTGGTGGGCGCCCGGGGCCACAATCTCCGGGGCCTGGAAGTGGACCTGCCCCTGGGGGTGCTGAGTTGTGTCACCGGGGTCTCCGGGTCCGGCAAGAGCACCCTGATCATGGACACCCTCTACCTGGCCCTGCGCCAGAAGCTCTACCAGGCCAAGATTACCGCGGCCCCTTATGATCAAATTGAAGGTCTGGAGGCCTTGGACAAGGTGGTTAACATCGATCAGAGCCCCATCGGCCGTACCCCCCGGTCCAACCCCGCCACCTACTCCGGGCTGTTCACCATTGTCCGGGAGCTATTTTCTCAGGTGCCCGAGGCGAGGCTCAGGGGCTATAAGCCCGGGCGCTTCAGTTTCAATGTTAAAGGGGGGCGCTGCGAGCCCTGCCGGGGCGAAGGGATCAACAAAATCGAGATGCACTTCTTGCCCGACGTTTACGTGCGCTGCGAGGTCTGCCGTGGCTTGCGCTACAATGCCTCCAGCCTGGAGATTCGCTACAAGGGCAAAAACATCGCCGAGGTCCTGGATATGACGGTGGACCAGGCCTTAGAGTTCTTCGGACCGGTTCCGGCCCTGCGGGACCGGCTGCAAACCCTGGCGGACGTGGGCCTGGGCTACGTGCAACTGGGCCAATCGGCCACCACCTTATCCGGCGGTGAGGCTCAGCGCCTCAAGCTCTCCCGGGAACTGAGCAAGCGGGCCACCGGCCGCACCCTCTACATCCTGGATGAGCCCACCACCGGGCTGCATTTGGCGGATATCGAAAAGCTGCTCCTGGTGCTCAACCGCCTGGTGGACGAAGGCAATACGGTCATCGTTATCGAACATAACCTGGAGGTCATCAAGACCGCGGATTACCTCATCGACCTGGGTCCGGAAGGCGGTGACGGCGGCGGCAAACTCGTAGCCGCGGGCCCGCCGGAAGAAGTGGCCCTCCACCCCGAATCCCATACCGGGCGGTTTTTGCGGGAGATACTGCATTAAACTGGCTGGCAGTCGGCAGAGCATTTTATATAGCATTTGCCAAAAGTTTTTTCCTCTAATTCTCCTCTCCCCTTGTGGGAGAGGGTAGGGTGAGGGGTTAATAAGAAAAAACTTTTGGCAATGAGTATAGCCAGTGCCAAAAAGGGTTTTACGTCGTAGGGAATGCTCTAAAACCCCAAGTCCCCCTTTGAAAAACGGGGATTTAGGCAGCACTGTCCGGTTAGAAAATTGCATGTAGTTGGCAATGTGGAAAATTTGCTTCGCCCTGGAAAAGATACTTTGAAAAAGCTGCAGGACGCGCTGTTTTGTCATCCTGAGTGAAGCGAAGGATCTCGGTTTTTGAGATTCTTCGGCCGCTTCGCTCCCTCAGAATGACAGGTCCGGGGGCTTTTCAGAAACCCTGATGCCTCAATTAGGCATTTGCAAAAACCTACCGGACATTGATGGGATTTAGGGGCAATGCTGTTCACTTAAGCATTGGCGATTTCTGATCGGCTGTAGGGGCGGGGTTTCCCCGCCCAACCCGTGGCACATTAAGCCAGGGGCGGGGAGACCCCGCCCCTACAAATGTTTAAGTGAACAGCATTGGATTTAGGGGGATTTGAAAATCAGCCAGCAGCATGAATTTATGGCAAACGTTGCAATTACATAATTGTATAATTCATCAAGATAAATAACCTTTGCATTTCCATTTTTGCAAGTTATAATTATCTCAACAAATTAATTTCCAGAAAGAAGAGTGGACAAGACAATGGAATTTCTGGCGGAAATCGGTTACTTCGGGCAGCTCGACCCTTGGGCCTGCTCTCTGTACGGCCTGTTGATGATGGTGGCGAGCGTTGGCCTGGTATTCAATTTAAAAAAGCCGACCAAAGAAGATTAACGAGACGGCACTGGTCCGAGAAATAATCCGGGGGCAGATCAATAGGTCTGTCCCTGTTGCATTATGGGTCCGGTGTATCTAGACCCGCAGCACTCCCGTCACCCGTGCGGCCACGTCGGCCAGGTCGGCGTCGTTGGGCCGGCCGGCGATGTTCCCGAGACGACCCAGAATAGAGTAATCCTCAAATCGCCCTTGAGCCGAGTATTCCAGCTCATGACTTAAGAAAGAGTTTGCAACGAGTAACGATAATCGTTACATTAGATTATGATCAAAACCTTCGCGCAGCCCTGGGTGGCAGAATTCTGGCACACGGGGAAACATAAGCGGATCCCATCTGATCTGGGACCCAGGTTGCTGCGGAAGATGGATATGCTTAATCGAGCGCAGGCCCAGAAAGACCTGAAGGCCCCTCCGGCCAATCGTCTCCATGCTTTGTACGGTGATCGGGAAGGGCAATGGGCCATCTCAGTCAGCGGCGCCTGGAGGTTATGTTTCCGGTTTGAAGCCGGTGACATTTTTGATTTGGAACTCGTGCAATACCACTAAAGGAGGAGAGCATGTTACCCCGAAACCGTCGCCCAACTCCACCGGGAGAAATCCTCCGGTATGAATTCTTGGAGCCTATGGGTCTTAATCAGAAGCAAATAGCCGAGGCGTTAGGCATCAGCCGGGTGCGCCTCAGTGAAATCCTCCGGGGTAAACGAGCCATTACGCCGGACACGGCCTTTCGCCTGGCGCGATTTTTTGACACGACCCCGGAGTTTTGGCTGGGACTGCAAACAGACGTGAGTCTGTGGGATACTTTGCAGGCCCACAGTTCGGAATATGAGAAGATTAAGCCGGTTAACGATGCAGCGTAAGAAGGAATAAAGAGACGGAGAAACGAAGCTGGCAAAAATTCTTTTGATCTTTTTAATGAAAACCAAAAACTGAAAAGCGTTTTTCACCCTTCAGCCATCGTGAGGTTGTAGGCCAGGTTGTCCAGCTTGACAGTGAAGTCCACGTTCTCCACCGCCATGCCTTCCGGCACCTGCAATTGAAGGGGGGCAAAATTGAGGATGGCCTTGACGCCCGCAGAGATAAGGCGCAGGGCCGCCATTTGGGCCTTGCCGGCCGGGGTGGCAATGACGCCGATCTCGACACCCTTTTCTTTGACCACCTGTTCCAACTCATCCACGGAGAAAATGGTCTGGCCGCTGGGCACCCGGCGTCCCACCTTGGCCGGGTCGACATCGAAAACCGCCACGAATTCGTAACCTTGGCGGATGAAATTCTGATGGGCCAACAGCGCTGAGCCCAGATTCCCGATCCCTACCAACGCCATTTTCCAGGTCTTATTGAGCCCCAGAATGCGCTTGATTTCGAAGAGCAGTTCCTTGACGAAGTACCCTACCCCACGGATGCCGAACTCCCCGAAATAGGCCAGGTCCTTGCGGATCTGGGCCGGGTTGATGCCGCACTTTTGGGCCAGCTTGTCCGATGCGATGATCTTCACCCCTTCCTGAGACAGGGCCTCAAGATACCGGGAATAAATGGACAAACGGGTAATGGTGGCAGTGGGAATTTTAGAGAATTTCATAACTGAGCGCATTACTTAGCTTACAGTGGGTCCGTTTCTAATTGTGGATTTTTGCACAAATAACTTTAAAGGAAAGGGGGGCATAACGCCCCCCTTCGATTAGCAATTAGTTACATCTTGAAGCCCAGAGCCGTGGCAATGGGTTTGGCCATGGGGTACGCGTACAGGATGATCAGGGCTACGACCAGAGCGTAAATACACAGAGACTCGATCATGGCCAAGCCGATCAGCATGGTGACGGTGATTTTTCCGGAAGCCTCGGGGTTACGGGCAATGCCTTCCACCGAGCTCTTCACGGCCAGGCCCTGGCCGATGCCGGTACCAAAAGCGGCGATGCCGATGCCGAAGCCGGCGGCCATAACCGCATAGCTGAAAAAGGCGCCCAGGCCGGCGGAAGCGCCGCCCGCTGCGGCGGGCTCAGCCGCCAGAGCCAGGGAAGCCCAAAGCAGGGTTACCAGCATGCTCAGTCCAAGAACCATGGATTTTCTCATTTCTTTAAACCTCCTGAATAATGTTGGGATATATGTAGTTGGCCTTCTTCCAAGTTTAGTAGCACAGGCTTTCCAGCCTGCGCGGGCGCAGGTTGTTGTAAGGGCCTGCGGTTATGCCTTTTAATGGGCGTGCTCCATGGACCCGGCAAAATACATCATGGACAGTAGGGTGAACACAAACGCCTGCACGACGCTGGTGAACACCGCCAGGAACATCATGGGCAGGGGGGCCAGGAACATCCCGGCCAGGAACAAGAGGATGGCCAGCACCAGATCTTCCCCCATGATATTGCCGAAAAGACGCAATGTCAGGGAGAGCACCCGAGCAAAGTGGCCGATGATCTCAATGGGGAGGAACAGGGGCGCCAGGGCCGGGATGGGTCCCAGAAAATGCTTGATATACTTGGCCCCATGGTACTTGATCCCCAGGTAATGGGTGTACATAAAGGTGCACAAGGCCAAAGCTAGCGTGGTGTTGATGTTGGCCGTGGGCGAAAAGAACCCCGGAATCAAGCCGACGAGGTTACAAGTCATGATGAACAAAAATACGCAGCAGATATAGGGGTAGAAGGCCCGGCCTTCCTCGCCGGTGATCTCCACCATGAAGTCTTCCAGTCCGCCGACTATCAATTCGAAGACGTTCTGGGCGCCGGTGGGGACCATGGAAATCTTCTTGCCGGCCAGCATGCCTAACCCCAGGAGGATGAGCGAAACTAATACGGCATAAGAGACATGGGGAGGAATGGGCAGGTTTAGCTTTCCAAACAGTAAATCAAGAAAGAGAATGGGATGATCCATGGGACGGGTTTGCCTCCTTATTCTTAAGCTTGATCGTTTCGTTAATCGCGGCCAGCATCAAGGTGATGACTACCGTGGACAATCCCAGCAGCAGCCCAAAAATATTAACCCAACCCTGACCGACCAACAGGAATATGATGGCCAGCAGCGCAAAAAACCGCAGCAGCTGCCGGGCGGCAAAAAAAGCCTTGGCTCGGCTTGAACCATCCTGGGGGTGGTTCGCCATTTGTCCCAAGGTGCCTTTCAGGGCATGGTGCAGGAGGTGGAAATTGATTACTACCACCAGGCCTCCCACCAGGACTCCAAGGGCAAACTCCCGGCCGCGCCAGAAGAACCCGGCCAGGACCAGCACCGCCAACACGGACCAGTTGGCGATTTTCAGATGGCGAGGGGACAAAATATTCATGTGCCCTCACTTCTCATTCTGGAACTTCTTACCCATGGTATAGACGTTCCGGAAACCGGCAATAATTCCCATAATCAGGCCGATGATCTTGAACAGATAGCCGGTGCCAAAGTAATTGTCCAGCAAATAACCCAAGAAAGCGCCAATAAAAATGCAAAACACCAGGGTCATGCCGATGGTACTGGCTTTATAGCCCCCGGAAAATAGCTCTTTTAAAAATTTTTTGGTGTCTTCCTTCAAGGCGCTCCCGCCCGGGACAGGCCCCGGAGAAAATGATTCTTTTCACATGTGCCTACCTATCATACCCCCGCCCCTTAGTCAATAATTTTTGGGCAAAAAGGTGAGGAGAAATTATTGAGCCGGATTACCTAAAAATATGTGCGTGTTATAGCTGGACCAAAATCAGCCGGGGACCGCTCAAACCGCAAGGCCGACCCCCAGTTTGTGCTTTTTTTCTCTAAGTCTGGTTTTCACCCGCATTGTCCCGCACTTGGTGGTGTGCCGGGAGTTCGATGGCAAAGACCGTCCCGTCGTTCCCGGTCCGCTCCACGTAGACCCTGCCGAAATGTTTCTGAATAATGCCATAACTGATGGACAATCCCAGGCCCACCCCTTTACCCACTTCTTTGGTAGTGAAAAAGGGATCGAAGAGACGGCTCAGGTAGGGTTCCGGGATGCCGGGACCGGTATCCTGGAAGCGGATGACCACCAGGTTGCCGTCTTGGGCCACCGTAGTGCTGACAGTGAGCCGGCCATCGCCCTTCATGGATTCCCCGCTGTTCATCAGCAGGTTGATGAACACCTGTTCCAGCTTGCTCCTGTCTCCCAGGACGGCGGGGAGGTTAAGCTCCAGGTCCTGGACCAGCTGGATACTTTGAAACTGGAGGTGATCCTCCACCAGGGAGATCACTTCTTCTAAGATGGTGTTGATATTCAGGGGCACCATTTTGGAAGGCATGTGCCGGGAGAACTCCAAGAGCCCCTGGACAATCTCTTTACAGCGGGTGGCCTCCCGGACAATTTTTTCCACCTGGGTCCGCTCCGGGGCTGTCGGTTCCAGGTCTTCCAAGAGCAGATAGCTGTAAACCAGGATGCCACCCAGGGGATTATTGATTTCATGGGCCACCCCCGCGGCCAGTTGGCCCAGGGCCGCCAGCTTTTCAGTGCGGCTTAAGTGCTCCTCCAGGTGCTTTTTGTCCGTGATATCCCGGATATGCGTCTGGATGGCGGGTTGACCGGCGTAGGTGGTGGGAAAGGAGACGCCCTCCAGGTCGAAGGTGCTGCCGTCCTTCCTGACCCCCTTCATTTCGAAGATTCGGGGGGTGCCCGGCCGGCGCTGTAATTGCGTCTGCCAGCGGGCCACCACCGGGCGGTACTGGGGGTCCACAAACTGCACCAGAGAACGGTTCAGCATCTCCTCGGGTTTCTGGTAATTGAACATTTGCAGGCAGGCCCGGTTCACATACAACAGCTTCAAATTACTGTGGAGCACGATACCGTCCAGAGAGGTCTCCACCAAGCGGCGGAATTTTTCTTCGGAATCCGTAAGCTCCCGGGCCAGTTGCTCCCGCTTGGTCACGTCTAAGATAACCTGCACCGCGCCCTGGATGTGGCCCTCCTCATCATAAATGGGGGAGGCGGTATGATAGAGATAGCGTTCCCGGCCCCGAAAATTGGCGAAATGCTCATAGGCCTCGTAGGCCCCGGGCAGGGTCGGGGATGGTTTCAGGTTCTTATCCCCGAAGAATTTTTCCAGGGCTTTGATGTTTTGCTCCACGACCAAAGAGGCCATGGACGGCCGTTCATGGGTGTAGAACGGCAGCCAGTAGCGGTAGGTCCCTACCATTTCATGCCGGGAAAATCCGGTCAATTCCTCGCAGGCCCGGTTCCAGTAGATGATGCGGTGGGTCCGGTCAATAACGAAGGTGGGCACCGGCAAGCCTTCCAGGATGCCTTCGGTGGTCTGCTTCTCCCGCAGGAGTTCCCATTCCTTCAGCTTCCGCTCGCTGATATTCTTTAAGATGCCTTCATACCCGGTAATGCGCCCTTCTTTATTCCGGCGCACGATGCCGGTGAGCAAGGCGTGGACCTGGCCACCGCCCTGAGGTTGCAGGGTCAATTCCAGGTCCCGGATATAGTCCTCAACTTCCACCTTGAGCTGGAAGCGTTCCCAATCCCGGGGGTTTTGAAAGATTTCCCTAAGATGCGGCAGTTCTAGGGCCTCGGCCTTGGAGGCAAACTTAAGGAGTTCCACGCCCGCGGGGTTGAGGTCCAGGAGGCGGCCTTCCAGATCGGTGATGAAGATCGTGTCCTTGGACCCTTCAAAGATGCGGCGGTAGCGCTTCTCCGAGCGCCGCAGCTCGTGATACAACCGGGCGTTTTCGATGGCCAGGCCGATCTGGTTGCCCAGGATGCTGAAAAAATATTTCCGCCGCCGGGAAGCCCGGAAAGGCCGGGCATTTTCCGCGGCTAGATTGAGAAACCCGGTGATATCGTCCCGGTATTTCAACGGGATGCTGACCACTGACCTAAACCGGGGGTCTTGCCGGATCACCTCGGTAAACGTGGAAGAAAGCAGGCGCGGGTCCGCGCTGACATCCTTAATGATCAACGGTTCGATGGCGCGGGACTGGTCCGGGCTCATGAGGGTATCGTGCGCCCGGCTGGAGATCTTGCCCAGGTACTCCTGGGGAAAGCCCCGGGACGCGGCATAGGTGAGGCGCTGGCGCACCCGGTCCCACAGCAGCAGCATGCCGGCGTCGATGTGGAAAAACTCCAGGGCCTCGGCGAGGACGGTGTTGATGATCTCCTGGAGGTCCAGGGTATGCGCGGTGATGGTGGCGATTTGATTGAACAGATAGAGTTCCCGGCGATGTTCCTTCTCCGCCGGCTCTTGCTGCACCATCTCCTCTACGGCATCAACGGCTGCTTCTTCCGCCAAACCTGGCTCTCCTTGGGTGACGTATAGCGCTTGCCAAAAGTTCTTTCCTCTTATTCCCCTCTCCCCTTGTGGGAGAGGGTCAGAGTGAAGGGTGAATAAGCATTAACTTTTGAGCCACTTGCAAAAGTCTCTTTGTGGCCGAAACCTTATATGAGTATTTATAAATTCGCCGGTAGCACAGGCTTTCCAGTCTGTGCTCATACAGGCTAAAGACTGCTACTATATAATGGGGCAATTTTGCAGGAAGCTCTTTTTGCAATGAGTATTGTGAAAAATACGAAACTCTTCGCTTCGCGCCGAATACCAATTATTCTCGCAGGCAGGTTTTCAAATAAACCCGTAGTGACCCGTTTATCCATCATATCAGAAAAAGACTGCCGGAAGGAAGAGGCCGCTCTGCTTCAAGCCGTGGCGGCAAGACCAGATAAGCGGCGCGCGGCTGATTCCAGAGGCTAATATCTCAACTTTTTGCCCTTGGAAGGATAATTTTTAGGTTGGCAAGTTGGTGCGCCACCAGGTGCGTTCACGCCCTCGTTCCCAAGTTGTACTTGGGAACGCCACATTCCGCCCAAGCTCTGTCTGGGCACCGCCCACAGTGGCCCAGGCTTCCAGACTGTGTTCCTTAAACACCCTCATCCCCTCCGCAGGGGAGATATATAGCGTTTGCCAAAAGTTTTTTCCTCTAATTCTCCTCTCCCCTTGTGGGAGAGGGTAGGGTGAGGGGTTAATAAGAAAAAACTTTTGGCAATGAGTATATAAACATATCTGGCATTTTTACCGCGCCACCGATAAGTGCCTAAAGTGGCAGCAAGCTATCCGGAATAGAGGTTGGGGAATTGAGATATCGAGATTTCAACGTTCTAGTTGAGCGGTACCCAACCACGCGCAAGCTATGTTTATAAAAGGTCCCTATTACTCACCCCGCGTGGTTGGGTAAAACGCATTTATCGAGAATAAAATAACGATTATAAGGGAAAGAACCTTCTTGCCTCAGCCACTCGCAGGTCGGTTTTCAATATTCCCCTCAAACTATTCCTCATCCATCTCAACGCCAAAGCGCTCCCACTGAGCCGCGGTTTCGGCCTCGGCCCGGGTGATTTCCGCCTCGCTCCACGGCTCCAAAATTAGAGTATCCGCCACCAGTTCCCAGAGATATTTCACCTCATATTGATAATCGGGATTGAATTTGGGCACGCGTTTCATAAGCTGGTCGTGGCAGTTGGAACAGGCGACCACCAGGACATTGGCGCCGGTGCTCTTGATGGATTCGTACTTGGCATGGCCATGCCAGGCGGATTCAGTTTCATAGGGGCCCGGCCACATGCCGCCGCCGGCGCCGCAACAGTGGCCGTTAGCCCGGTTCGGCTCCATATCGATAAAGTTGTCCACGCACTGTTGAATAATCCAGCGGGGCTCCTCATAGAAACCTTTGCCGAAATGGCGCTCCAGCTCCCGGCCGTGTTTACAGGAGTCATGCCAGGTAAAGATTTTTCCCGCGTTCACGCTTTTGTCGAGCTTGATCCGACCCGATTCGATGAGCTTCACGAGATATTCGTAGAGATAGAGATAATTAATCTCGTTGGCCGGGTTCTCCTGGACACACTTTTTCATACCCACGCGGCAGCCGTAAGAGCCCCCGCCGCAATCCGGCATGATCATTTGTTTGACGTGGTGCTCCTTCATGAAGTCGATCTTGCGCTGGGCAAAGGCCTTGATGTACTCATGGTTCCCTGTAAACAGACCCCAGTCCACCGACTCCCAGTTTGTGGCCGGTATGGTCCAATTTTCTCTGGCGGCATAGAAGATTTTCCACCACCATTTCATGTCTTCATTATCGGCAAAGACTTCCTTGGAGTTCGGAAAAAAGAGTGTATCAGCCCCGTCTTTATCGAGGGGCACGTAGAAGCCGGGGCAATCCTCATCGGCCATTTCTTTGCTCATGTCGGACATGAGAAACAGGTAATCCTCCAAAGGGATGGCCATATTATTGCCGGTTTTGAAGCAGTTTTCGGCGCCTTTATGGAGAATGCCCGGGACTTTGTCCCGGGGGCGCAGGGACTTCATGTGCAGCATGATGTAGGGGATGTCGAGATCCATGGGGCAAGCGTGGGCGCAGCGGCCGCATCCGGTGCACACCCAGGGGAACTTCGAGTCGACCACCTCATCAACCATGCCGAAGTGTAGCATCCGCAGGACCTTTCTGGTGTCCCAGCCTTCCATCCCGGGCGTCCCGGTAACGGGGCAGCCGCTGGTGCAGGTCCCACAGGTCATGCACAGGTTCAGGTTGAATTTTGCCAGGGCCTCTTGGATCGGCTCCGGTAGTTTTTGCGGTATTACAGCTTGCATAATGATCTCCTTCCCATGAATCCCAAAGATGGTTTAACAACCCTGCACTCAGAGCCACCGTCAACCGGTCAGGATCCGGGGCAGGGAATATAGACGTGGAATGTGCTCCCGCGGTTTGGCTCGCTCTCCACGCGGATGAAGCCGTTGTGAGCCTCCACAATACTTTTAACGATGGCCAGACCCAGTCCGGTACCTATGATAAATCTCGTCTGGTCGGTTTTTATCCGGTAAAAACGCTTAAAAATATGGCCCAAATCTTCAGGGGCCATACCGATGCCATTATCGGACACACTCGCCCTGAGGTAGCCGCTCTCCATTGCCGCGGAAACGGTCACCGTGCCGCCTTCGGGCGTATAACTGATGGCATTGCTGATGAGATTGGAAAACACCTCCTCCATATTGCGCCGGTCGGCAAACACGGGGGTAAGCTTGGGCAGCGGCTCCAACGTCAGCGCCATCTTCTTGGCCTGAGCTTTAGCAGTATGAAAGGCCACCTGATCGGCCAGGACATCGGACAGGTTGAGATGCTCCTTCTCCTGGCTGATCAGCCCGGATTCAATGCGGGCCAGGTCCAGGAGTTCGGAAGAAAGGCTCACCAGGCTTTTGACCTTTGCAGACGCCCTCCCCAGAATTTCCTGTTGCCTTGCCGTGACTTCGCCGGCCAGGCCGTCGAGGATTATCTGCATCTGGGCCAGGACTGAATTCAACGGACTCCTGATTTCGTGGGAGACCATGGAGACGAATTCCGACTTGACCTGGTCCATGCGCTTCAAAGCAGTGATGTCGTGCAGTACCGTGATAGTGCCGACGTTCCGGCCGGCTCGGTCGATATAAGGGATGCAGCGGGCATTCAGGATCGGGCCCATTTTACCTGCTTCGGCCTCGCAGCAAATCTCTTCCGTCAGCTCCACGAGCCCGTCTCCGGATCTGACCAGGGCGCGCTCGATCATCTGTTCAATTTGGGCATTTTGGATGACTTCCCCGACCTCGCGCCCCACAGCCCGGACCTCCAGGCATCCCGCCAGCCTCAGAAAGCCGGGTTGGCGAGCACTATCCGCTTGGCGCTATCCGTAGCCATGACCCCGTCCGTGAGACGATTGATGAGCACGCGCATCCGCGACTTCTCGTCGGCAATGTCCTGCATGGCCCGGGTGTATTCGATGGCCTTCTTGGTAAGAACCCGCAATTGCTCGGGTGAGAAAGGCTTAGGAATAAAATCAAAAGCCCCTCGTTTCATGGCCTCAATGGAGTTTTCCACCGTAGCGTACCCGCTGATCACGATGATCACCGTGTCGGGGTGCAGCCTCTTGATGTGAGCCAGCACATCGAACCCGGAAAGACTGGGCATCATCAGGTCCAGGAGGATGATGTCATAGTGCCGGCGCTCGATCATGTTCAGCCCTACTTTACCGGATTCGGCGATCGTCACCTCATACCCGTCCCGGACCAGGACCTTTCGGCAGCCTTCACGCACGCGCTCCTCATCGTCGATAACCAGAATAGTGGGGCACAACTGATTGATTGCCGCCATTTTCTCGACCATGATTTCAGGCCCCTGGGTGCTATAAGATCGATTGCTAAAGCTCATATCCATCCGCACCCTGACAGAGGGGTAGTTCCAGTATGAAAGTTGTTCCTGCCTGGCTGGTTTTCTTCACCCAAATATTGCCGCCGTTTTCCTAGACAATGCCGTAAACGGTGCTCAAGCCTAAACCGGTCCCTTTGCCCAGGTCCTTCGTCGTAAAAAATGGGTCAAATATCCGGGGAAGATTTTCCTCGGGTATGCCGCAACCGGTATCTGAGACTTCTAAATAGGCGAAGCCTGCTGCGCCTCCTTTGCCGACCCCTCTTTTCTTCCCCTTGTCGCAGTAAGTCTTCAGGGTCAGGATGCCCTTTCTTTCCATGGCATCGATAGCGTTTATGACCAGGTTGATAATCACCTGGTTGAGCTGGCTCCGGTCCACTTTGATCAGCATTTTCTCGTCTGAAAGCTCTTTTACCACTTCTATGTTAATAAACAGGCTCTGATCGCGAATGAGGCTCAGGCTCTGTTCGACCAGGTTATTGAGATCCAGGGTCTCCTTGTTGGCGCTCGTCTGGCGGCTGTACGCCAGAAGGCTCTTGACAATGTTCCGGCATTGATTGGCGTCTTCGATGATAGACTGTAAATCCTGGTGTTTGGGGTCGTCATTGGGCAGGTCTTCCAGGAGCAGGCCGCCGTAAAGGAGAATGCCGGTCAGGGGATTGTTGATCTCATGGGCAACTCCGGCTGCGAGTTGGCCCAGTGAGGCCATTTTCTCCGCCCGGGCCGCTCTTAGCAGCACCTCTTTAACCTTTCCTCCTGGGCAAGTTTCCCCCTCAGGTCATTGAAGATACCCATGGTGGCCACTTCTTTGCCGCCCTCATAGATGGTTGCTGCGGTCAGCTCCACGGGAATCTCTTCCCCCTTAACGCTTACCAGTATGGTTTGGCTGCAGGGCAGCTTGCCTTTGCCTCCGAAGGCCTCACTCCTGAGTTTTTTCATGACTTCTTGCGCCTGTCCCGGCGGATACAATTCTCGAACCGTGATGTTGTTGCGGGCCTCCTGGAAGGTATAGCCGGTAAGCTCCTCTGCGGCCGGGTTCATAACCAGGATCTTTCCACGCCGGTCTGCGGCAATGATGCCGGAAATCGAGCTCTGAACAAACTTCTCCATAAATACCTTGATTCCGGAGAGCTCTCTTTCCAGCTTCTTGACATGCGTGACATCGCGGATTTTCTCGATGATGTATCGGACCTCACCATTCTGATCCAGGATGGGCGAGAAGATCCTGTCCTCCCATTTTTCTTTCCTGCCGCGGATTTGCACGCGTCTGAGGATGGTCTGCCCGGTTTTTTCAGCCAGCACCTTGGAGAGCGGACAGGTGTCATAGGGACAGGGATCTTCAGACTGGTAAAAAAATTCATGGCAAGTCTGACCGATAATCTCATCTTTACAAATGCCATACTGCTTTAAAAAGCTTAAATTAGCATCGAGAACTACCCGGTTCGGCTCCAAGATCAAGGCAGGCAGAGAGAGCGAATCGAAAACCCGCGACCGCCAATCGATTTCTTCCCTGATTTCACCGGCCATAGGAAACCCAATCATCATGGCTGCCAGTCCAAAGTTCCAGGTTCAAAGAACCTTGAACCTGGAACCTTGAACTTTGAATCTCCTCAGCGCATGAGATTTTCCTGAACGATTCCCACGAGCTTATCCAGGTCAATGGGCTTGGGGATAAAATCATCCGCCGGCGTTGTTCTGCCCTCGTGATGGGTGTAGGTGGTCGTCGGCAGATTATCCACCACCGCGGTGAGCAGCACCACCGCAATATCCTTGAAATTCGGGTCGCGCTTGATCTCTTCGCAGGTCACATAGCCGTCTTTGTTAGGCATCATGACATCCAATATGACCAGAGCGGGCTTCTCTTGTCTGATTTTCTCCCAGGCCTGGACCCCGTCGTAGGCTTTAGCGATCCTATAATTATTGGACTCAAGCTTGGTGGATACCATGTCCACCAGATCGGGATCGTCATCCACCACCAAAATAAGTTCCTTGTCACTCATGGTTTGCCTCCTCGTACGTTTTGAGCACCCAAATCAAAGATAGGTCTCGGCAGCAATCCTGCCCGTTCCACGATCTCGGGGACTTTCTGCTCCCACTCAATCGCCATGATGTGAAATCCACTGACACCTTGCACGTTTTTCAGACGCTCGATGGATTCTATACAAATCGTAATGCCCTCGTCCGCCTGCTTGTCCTTGGGGACGCCGCCCATGCGCTTCACCACCTCATCCGGCACATCCATCCCCGGCACCTTCTTCTTCATATAGCGCGCCATGCCCACCGACT
>JBAZPO010000024.1 GCA_041648175.1 Desulfobaccales bacterium
GGGTATTTAAAAATCGCCGGTAGCACAGGCTTTTCAGCCTGTGCTCATATAGGCTAAAACCTGCGACTGCATAATGTCCGGCAATTTTGCAAGAGGCTCCTAGGTTAAGTGCAATTATGGTCCTGGACCCACCGGGCAATCAGCCAATCTTGATGCGGCAAGCCATTCTCTCGGGTGTGGGCGCAAACTAACCCTGAACCTGCTCTCCTGAAAAAGCGCGTCATCTTTCTCATCGCTGCTGGATGCCCTGCCGGTCCTGGGTTTATGCTGTCCCCATGCCTTGCCGGGACAGTAGTGAGACACTTAAAATCAACCTGAGGATAACTGGCAGGTTGAACCCATCCCACCCGTACCGTGTCCCGGCACGAGGCTGCCGGCTCATCATCAATAGGTTGATATTAATGACTAATTTTTGCTTGAGCCGGATATTTATCCCGGGACCAGGGTGGCACGACCCCGGCACAGACTCGACCAGGACACGCAAGCACGCGGGTCCAGGCCGGGTATACGGTGAGGCTACCTCGCAATGGCCCGGCACGTGTCCGGCGTTTTCCCAGCCCAACCGGCCCGCGGCTGGCCATTTTTCCTATTTTTTTGCTCCTGTAGACCGATATAAACAGGTAAAAAGACGCTCTACACCCCTTCAAATTCTCCACCCGGGGGGAAGCCTGCGAGAAGAATTCCTTGAACTATCGTTATGTTAGGGGGAGTAGTGTGGCAAGTGCCTGCCTTGCCGCCTGGGACTCAAGCGCATGCAGAAGTTCTTATACCAAGTTGCGCTCATACAGGTAATTTTGTTTTTGTAGGGGCGGACCTATGTGTCCGCCCTCATGGTGGCCGCACATGCAGGTACGATCCTACAAAACCGAAGCTATTTTTACTTCTATGGACGCAACTTGGTATTAAACAATTTCGCCCAGGGAAAGGGAAAGCCCGTGCCCCAAATCAACCAAAATCCCATGTTTCGTTTCCTGATGGTGCTTACCATCAGCTCCACAGTTGGAGGAAGGTTAAAAAAGCTTGGGGATTGGGCAAAGTGGACAGGGAGATGGACGAACTTAGCCATACTTGCCCGTGATATAGTCCTCCGTTCGGGAATCCCGGGGGCGGGTGAATATCTGTGCGGTGGTGCCGAACTCGATGAGTTCCCCCAGGTACATGAAACCCGACATGTCGGAGGCCCGGGCCGCCTGCTGCATGTTGTGGGTAACGATGATAATAGTGTAGTTCCGGGCCAACTCCCGCATCAGTTCTTCAATGCGCAGCGTGGCCATAGGGTCGAGGGCGGAACAGGGTTCGTCCATAAGCAGGATTTCGGACTCCACCGCCAGCACCCGGGCAATGCACAAACGCTGTTGTTGTTCCTCAGTAAGTTCCAGGGCCGACACCTTCAGGCGGTCCTTGACTTCGTCCCACATCTCAACCGCAGTGAGGGAGCGCTCCAGGATTTCCTGCAACTCGGCTTTCCGGGGCTCACCGTGGAGGCGAGGTCCGTAGACCACATTGTCGTAAATGGACAAGGGAAACGGATTGGGCCGCTGGAAGACCATGCCCACCTTCTTGCGCAGCTGGGTGAGGACGACCTCGGGGCCAAAAATATCCTGGCCGTCAATGATGACCTGCCCGCTGATCCTTACCCCTTCGATGAGGTCGTTCATCCGGTTGAGCGTGCGCAGCAGAGTGGACTTGCCACAGCCCGAGGGGCCGATGAGCGCGGTGATGGTCTTTTTGGGGAACGCCGCGTCGATATCCTTCAGGGCATGAAAGGATTCATAGAAGAGATTGAGGCGCCGGAGTATGATAATGTCCGGAACTATTCGCGGGGTGTCATTATCCGAAGCGGCCGGAAATATAGTCATCAGTGCGTTGGTCGGCGGGCACGGTGAAGACCCGGTTGGTTTTCCCGATTTCGATGATATGGCTCATTAACAGAAACGCCACCCGGTCGGTGGCCCGGGCGATCTGTTTGGTGTTGTTGCTCACCAGGACGATAGTATAATCATTTTTCAATTCCAGCAAGGTCTCTTCGATTTTGGCAGTCGAAATCGGGTCCAGTCCGCTGGTGGGTTCATCCAAGAGGATCACTTCGGGCTCCATGGCCAGCGTGCGGGCCAGGCAGAGGCGCTGCTGCTGGCCGCCAGAAAGCTTTAAGGCCGAATCCCGAAGCCGGTCCTTGACTTCATCCCATAACTGCGCGGCCCTAAGGCTGGTCTCGGCCAGGTCGTTCAGCTCTCCCCGGCTTTTCTTCCCGGCCAACCGGGGCGCCAGGGTCAGGTTCTCATAAATGGAGCGCGGCAAGGGGGTCGGACGACTGAGCACCAACCCCACCCGCCGTCGCAACTGCACTACGTCATAGCCCGGCGCCAGGATATCCTCTTCGTCCAGCCAGGCCCCTCCCGTGACCCGGACGCCGGAGATGAGATCGCACATGCGGTTCAAAATCCGGAGCAGGGTGGACTTGCCGCTCTTGGAGGGACCCATGAGACCGAAAACCTCATTGGGCTGAATAGATAAAGTAACCCCATCCAAGGCCTGAAAATCGCCAAAGAAGAAAGACAGGTCCTCAAGGCGGATTTTATCGGAGGTTTCTTGAGTCATGGAATTTAGAGTAGCAATTGAATCACGAATAGCGCCGCATGAGCCGCTGCATCAGAGTATAAGCCACCACATTGATCACCAGAATGGAAATCACCAAAACCGCCGCGGTGCCATAGGCGTTGGGCATGGATATGCCCTCCCGGGCCAGAATATAAAAGTGCACCGCCATGGTGCGTCCCGAATCAAACAGCGACACCGGGGTGCGCAGGGCGGCGCCGGCGGTGAACAGGAGCACCGCGGTCTCCCCCAAAGACCTCCCGACACTGAGCATGATGCCGGTCGTGATCCCCGGCAAGGCGCTGGGCAGGACAATCCGGGTAACGGTCTGCCACTGGCTCATCCCCAGGGAAAGACAGGCGGTGCGGTAATCCTGGGGCACGGCCTTGATGGCCTCCTCAGACGTGCGGATGATGATGGGGAGCACCATAATGGCCAGAGTAAGGCCGCCGGAGAGCACCGACCAGCCGAACCCCAGCTTCAAGACAAACAACACGAAACCGAAAAGCCCCAGAATGATGGAAGGCACCCCTGCAAGGCATTCGGCTCCGAAGCGGATGATCCGGGTAGCCCAGCCCTCCCGGGTATACTCAGTAAGGTAAATGGCGGTTCCCACCCCGAGGGGAGAGGCCAGCAAAATGGCCAGCGCGGTGATATAGGCGGTAGCCACGATGGTGGGAAAGATGCCACCGGCCCGGCCCATATCTGTGGAGTCCTGAGAGAGGAACCCGGGGGTGACCTGGGGGAGCCCTTTTATGGAGATATCCACGATGATGAAGATCAGGATCAGCAGGGTGAAACCGGTAAAGGCCCAAAGCAGGGCTTTGACCAGACGCTGAGTGGTATGGGGGTCGAGTCGCACGAGTCTTATTCCGTTTTGCCTTTCAAATGCTTCAAACCAAATGGTTCAATCGTCACTGTCTCTTTAACCGAAAACTGAAAACCGCTTTCTTACCTATCTTCGCCGGGTAATTAAGGTGGCGCTCAAATTCAGGATCATGATGATGACGAATAAGACGATGCCGGTGGCAAATAGGGCCTCCCGATGGCGGCCCGCGGCGTAGCCCAGTTCCAGGGCGATATTACTGGTCAGAGTGCGCACCGGGTCCAGAACCGAAGTGGGGATTTGGAGGGCGTTGCCTGCCACCATGATCACCGCCATGGTCTCGCCGATGGCCCGCCCCATCCCTAATATGATCGCCGTGATAATACCGGAGGACGCCGCGGGCAGCACCACCCGGCTCACTGTCTGCCAGCGGGTGGCACCCAGAGCTAAAGAGCCATCCCGGTAAAGGTCCGGGACCGCGGTGAGGGCGTCAATGGAAATGCTGATGACTGTGGGGAGAATCATGATACCTAAGATGATGGACGCGGCTAGCAGCGACAGCCCGGGACCGCCTAAATAATTGCGGATGAGGGGCACCAGCCAGATGACTCCCAGAAAGCCGTACACCACTGACGGAATGCCGGCCAGCAGTTCCAGGGTGGGCTTCAAAACCATCTTGAGACGCTTGGGAGAAAACTCCGCCAACACAATGGCACAGGACAGGCCCAGGGGCACTCCGATGACCATGGCCCCCAAAGTAACCAGCACGGACGAGATGATCATGGCCAGGATGCCGAAATGGCCCTTGGTGGGAGCCCAGTGGCTGGAAAGGATGAAGTTTTTCAGGCCGGTGGAGAGGATGAGGGGAAAGCCCTCTATGAAGATGAAGATGGTGATGAGGGCCAGGGAGCCGATGGAAGACAGGGCCAGAAGCAGGAGTCCCCGTTCGATGAATTTCTCCCGTTGCATCATTTCACCCCGACCAGGCCCTCGGATTCGAGGATCTTCTGACCATTGGGACCCAGGACGAAATCCACGAAGGCCTTGCACGCGCCGGCAGGCTCGGCCCGGGCCACCAGCAGGAAACGGCGCACCAGTTTATAGGTATGATTTTTAATGTTTTCCCGGGTGGGGAAGACGCCGTCAATGGCTAGCGCCTTGACCCGGTGATCCACCAGCCCGGCGGAAATGTAGCCCAGGGAATGGCGGTCCCCCGCGACAATCTCCCGCACCGACCCGTTGGAATCCTGGACCAGCGCCGCGGGGGTGATTTCCTGCTTGCTCATGACCAGGTGCTCGAAGGCCTCCCGGGTGCCGGAGCCTTCTTCCCGAGTTATCAGGTCGATGTCATGGGGCGGCAATCCCAGGGCACTCCAATTTTTCACGGCCCCGCTAAAGATCTTCCGAATCTCCATCAGGCTGATCGTGCTCAGGGGATTGCTGGGGTGGACGATGACTGCAATGCCGTCATTCGCTATAGGTATCTCTATTAGTTTCTTCTCTTCGCCTAACAGCTCTCGGGAAGAAGCCCCCAAATCCGCGGCCCCATGGGTGGCGGCATAGATGCCGGCACTGGAACCGCCGCCCTGCACATCGACCCGGGCTTGGGGATGACGGTGCATATAAATTTCCGCCAACTTTTCCGCAAAGGGCTGGATTGACGTGGAACCGGCAACACACAAGGGCCGACCGGTGCTTTGCGAGGATGTGTCACAGCCCAGCGCCACCAGGAGGGCTATGATTACTGCGCAGATGCATCGGAAAGGATATGCCGTTACGGGAAATCTCCTGGTTTTGCTGAGGACAGGACTTAAGCCCCGAGCCGTTAAGGCTGTTTTTGTGGGATCTGACATGGCTCTTAAAGGTGAAGCGACTTTTGAAATTAACCCTGGGAAACTTCGGGCAGGATCAGTCCTATTATTTCAAAAATGTTAGGAATTTCAACCTAAAATCGGGAAAAGATATATGTCGGCCGTCAAAGCTTTTTTTAAGCTATCCTCTTTTCGGACCGATGTCACCTATAATTATTTCTGGTCACAGAGCGTCACCACGTTCCGCAGTAATCGCTTGATTAATCTTGACCTCTTGCACCACTGCTGGTTAACTTGATTGCTAAGGGCACAAGCTACTGCCTCAGAGCCGGCGAAAACCATGAAATATAGATTCGACTTTAAAAGTCTACAGCAGCGCCTGGCCGTGCTCCTGATCTTGCCGGTGGGCTTGTTTCTTGTCGGCGCAGGGGCCTTCGGCTATGTCTCTATTCGGGAAAGTCTACTGGAGGAATGGCAAAAGGTCGCCATCCTGAGACTGGAACGGGCCGCACATCAGATGGATATGCGGCTGAGCCAGCCCAAACACTGGATGGAGCTGTTTGCCCGGCTTGCGACCAAGCCGCACCATGCAGCAGTGCGGGATTGGATCTTGCAGCAGTTGGAGCGAGAAGACGGTGTCAGCCAGGTTAAACTAACCTGGCCAGGGACTGATGCCATGCGGACCTTTCCAGCCGTTAAAAGTGTTTCCCCGCCTCGCTACTTCTATCCTCCGGGCCATGAGACCGTGGGTCTAAGATCTGAGCTTCTCGACGCGCACGGGCAACCCTTGGGAGAGCTCGAGGTTCTCCTGAAACTCAGTTACTTAATGGAAGACGTTGTGACCTCGGGGTGGTTGCAGGCCAACATGGCCTGTCTGCTCAATGACAAAGGTCTTTACCTGGCCCATTCCAACCCTTCCATGCAGGCCCGGCACTGCCTGGGGGAAACCCAGGACCCTCTGGAAGTGGCCATGCTGAAGGCTATACCGGAAAAACCTTACGCCACCCTCATAGGCCAGGGTTGGACGCCAGAGCGCGTGGTGGGCTTCTACAAGCTGCATCAGGCTCCCTGGGCTATTATGCTGCACGCCCGGGGGAGTCAAATCCTGGCCCCCATCTTGCGTTTTCGCTTCTATTATCTGCTGGGCGTCCTCTTGTGCCTCGCCTTTATCCTGGGCCTGATGCGCCTGGGAATCAACCCGCTTATCGCGTCGATTCAACGGATAGCCCGGCGCGCTGCCTTGGTGGCCAAGGGCCGCTACGGCAAACCCATACCGGTGCGCACCCGGGACGAAATCGGCCAGTTGACCGCGAGCTTTAATAACATGGTGGAGGGTCTCAAGGAACGTGACTTTATCAGCAATACCTTCGGACGCTACGTGGACCAGGAAGTCGCCCGAGAATTGCTGAACCGCCCTGAAGCGGGCCGGCTGGGAGGTGAAAAGCGGGAAGTAGTAATCCTGTTCTCCGATATCCGGGATTTTACTCCCCTTGCGGAGACCCTGAGTCCCGAAGCCACCATCCAGCTGGTAAATCGCCATTTCTCCCAAATGATCGAAGTGCTCCAGCAGCATCGCGGCATCATTGTGGACTTTCTGGGCGACGCCATCCTGGCCTTTTTCGATCCCTTGTACGGCCCTTTGGAGCCCACGGTGCGGCGCGCGATTCGCTGCGGTCTGGACATGGAAGCCGCCGTCGCCCTTGAAAATGCCTCGGATTCTAAGTTTCCCAAGCTCCAGATGGGGGTTGGCCTGCACGTGGGAGAAGTGGTGGTGGGTAATATCGGTTCAGAAACCCGAGCCAAGTATGGCATCGTGGGCGCCGCGGTTAATCTGACCCACCGCATTCAGTCCCAAGCCCGGGGCGGCGAAGTAGTGATTTCGGAAGCCACTTACCGCCAAATCCCTGAGGAAATAGTAGTCCAAAGATCCTTCCGCACCATGCTGAAGGGGATTCATGATCCCACCAATCTCTACGTAGTGGGGGACTTGCCGGGTTGATACAGCGGTTCAGCGCCTTGCCACAAAGCTGATGATTGTCCGGTTTTATGCCAGAAGGCGTCGGAAAGTCCGGATGAATTTCCATTACCGAATGTGGAGGTGACGATTAGGAATTCAGAGTTTCGCCACCCGGGCCAGAGTGATTCAAAATGTTTTGGAGTTGCGCAGAAGGTTCGGTACATTGAGACGTGGACTTAACTTCATTTGCCGGGCCGTAGTCCTGGCTGCTTGACCGCAGCGCCTTAGACCCCCCTCAACAACCAGCCACCGCGAACATAACCGCGAGAGACGCCAAGAGGCAGAATCGCTTCATATTAGTTCCCTCCCCCTCAAACCTGGATGTACCAAAAAGATAAGCTCATTGCTCCTCTGATGCAATGATTTACTGAAACCGGCTAAGGCCATCCTAGCGCCAATTCACTTCTCCATTTACAAAGAGGACCTTTTGCGGTATGAGGACAAGGAAAAGGGCAGCCGAACTCTGGCAATCGGCGGGATAAAAGCCGGTCAGCAATCCCAGAAGTTCTCGGACAGATTATTAAGGAGTGCCAAAATCTTGCCGAAATTTTTTGAACAGGACCGCTATGGGTTTCTTTTGGTGTGCCTCTTTTTCTTCATCGCGGGAATTCCGGTCATCGAGAATTTTTTCGAATTAAAAATCATAACTGCTGTCGTGTTCTCTCTTATTTCTATTTCAGCCATCTATGCCATTACTCGCCAAAAAAGCCTTTTTATTATAAGCGCTTTGTTATTTTTGCCTTTGATTATTTGCATTTGGTGGGATTTTATTTCCCATAGCTTTTTTTCTCAATCATCTTATTCTGCCTTTAATATTATTTTTTTATCATTTATTACCTATCATATATTTATTTCTACATTCAGAGCCAAGATAGTCAATCGCAATGTTATTCATGGGGCCATAGTAGTATATTTGCTGATCGGTTTCCTCTGGAGCTTCATTTATTCATTGCTTGAAACCTTGCATCCAGGTTCCTTCAGCCATATGAGTGAAAAAATATTTGGGCACCGCCCTTTCGTCTATTTCAGTTTCGTCACCCTGACCACCTTGGGCTTTGGCGATATCACCCCCCAAACCCCGGTGGCCCAATCTTTTACTATTCTCGAAGCCATTCTCGGCCAGATATACCTCATCATCCAGGTTTCCTGGCTGGTCGGTCTTTACGTAGCCCATACCCGGGAGCAGAGAAAGCCATAAATGTGCAAAGGCATTCTGAGCGCGGCGATAGCCCCTTACTCCTCTGGCTGTGCCGCCTCCCAGGGGGGGTAGGAGGCAGACAGCACCAAAGCGCACCCTTAATGGCAAGCTTGTCTCCGACTTCTTAAAGAACCGCTCCGCAACTCCACCCGCCTTAAGGCATCCTGAAAATCCTCCGATGGGATGGCGCAGCTAAAGAACTCCCGGGCTCCCAACTTAAGCGCCTTCCAAATGAATTGGGGGGGTGCCTCTTGCACAAAGAGGAAAATTTCCGGACAATCCGACTTGCCGGTGGTCTGGGCAATCCACCTGTCCAGTTGCGGATCGTTATCCTGGTATTCCAGGAGCACCACGTCGATCCCTTTTTCCCCATTCAGACCGGCAAGTTCTTGGAAATGCTCCACCTGCCCGATCCCTGATGCATCCACGACTCGCCGTAGATATTCACCTTTTTCCCGGGAAGAGTAATAGACGCTGAATAGCATGGCTTAATCTCCTTTCTTGCCGAGGGTCTTGAAAGACTTTGCCAGATTGTCCCCGGGTTGGCTTAAGTATGGGGTCTTAAGGATTCCTTGACAATCGGGGCGAGGGCGGATTTTGCTGTGGGATTGAACTGAATTGGGGGTAAGGGAATCACTGAGATGAGGTGCGCTCTTCTTGGCGTCAAGCGCTCGGCTGCAATGGTATTTATTCGAAAAAAAATATTCCCCCTTCCTTGCCAGCCATGGTATTTTTTTCAGAATAAACTCCGATCTCTTAATTAATTACTCAACGCGGTCGATAAGTTTCTTGAGGTAACACCTTAAAGGATTGAGGTGATCATGAGGTTCTCCCCACCGGGCCTGAAATTTGCCATCCAGCCGCCAGCCCTTTGGGTCAGGCTCAGACACCGGTTAGCCCCTCTTGTGCTGCTCACCGGGGCCCTGCTGGTGTTGCCTGAATTTGCCTGGGCCAGCAGCGATGGTGGCGGCCACGGCCTGTTAGGCGCCATCGGCATTTCCATCATCGCCGCAACCGTGCTGGGCTACCTGGCCTACCTGCTGAAACAGCCGCTCCTCCTGGCCTATATTGCGGCGGGCGCAGCCATCGGCCCTGCATTCGGCTTCGGCTGGGTCCAGAGCAAAGAAGACATTCGAATCATCGCCGAGATCGGTCTGATTCTCCTCTTATTCATGATCGGGCTGGAGCTGGATCTCAAAAAGCTGAAAGAGTCGGGTAAGTCCCTTATCACTACGGGCATTTCCCAGTTCATTCTCTGCGCCGCCATGGGCCTGGGCTTTTTCATGTTGCTGGGCTTCACCATCGGCGAGCCCTATGAATATAGAATCTTCGGCGTCAAGGTTCTGGGCGGAGAATATGACCTGCTCTATCTGGCCGTCTGCATGGCTTTGAGCAGCACCACTATTGTGGTGAAGTTGCTCTACGAAAAATTTGAACTGGATACTCTGGCCGGGCGGCTTACCCTGGGGGTCTTAGTCTTTCAAGATATCTGGGCCATTGTGGTGTTGAGCATCCAGTCTTCCCTGGCCAACCCCCAGGCCCTGGAAATCCTGCTGAACTTCGGCGAGGCCGGGCTGGTCATCTTGATCAGCATGGTTTTGAGCAAATATGGGCTGAGGTATATATTCCAGAAAATCGCCAAACTGCCGGAACTCGTGCTGGTGGCCTCCCTGGGTTGGTGTTTCCTCATTGCCGGCCTGGCCAGTTCTTTCGGCCTATCCATGGAAATGGGCGCTTTAATCGCCGGGGTGGCCATCTCGACTTTTCCTTACAACGTGGACATCATTGCCAAGATCATCAACATCCGGGATTTTTTCATCACCTTGTTTTTCGTGGCCTTGGGGATGATAATTCCCAACCCTTTGCTTAATCTGGGCATGTTAAAGGTAGCGGGCGCAGCAGCCCTCTTCCTGATCGCCTCCCGGTTCCTGTCGGTCTATCCGGTTCTTTATTTCCTGAAAAACGGCAATCGGGTGAGTCTCTTGACTTCCATCAACCTGGCCCAGCTCAGCGAGTTCGCCCTGGTGATTGGCGTCATCGGGCTGAAGGAGCAACACATAGTCCGGGACATCCAGACCATCATCGTCTTTGTGTTTGTCATGACCTCCATCGCCTCTACCTATATGATCAAATATAACCAGAACATCCAGGGCTTCCTGAGCACGGCCCTGGGATATATCGGCTTCCGGGACCTGCGGAGCGAGGAGACGGGACCGGAGGCGGCCCACAAAGACATCGCCATCCTGGGCTTTTTCCGGGTCGCCAGCGCCTTGATCCAGGAGATCGAGGACACGGGAGCCGAAATTAGGGATCGGATAGTAGTAGTGGATTTCAATCCAAGAGTACTCTCTCGATTACCGCTCCACGGCGTCAAAGTCTACTACGGCGATATCAGTAACCCGGAGACCCTCCATCATGCCAACATTGAAGAGGCCAAGATCGTCATCTCCACCATTTCCGATGAGATCCTGGTGGGCACAAGTAACCTCAGGTTGATCGACCAAATCAAGAAGATTGCTCCCCAGGCCAAGATTATCGTCACCGCCGAAAGTTCAGCCCGGGCCGTAGTGCTCTATCATGCCGGAGCTGACTATGTTTTCCTGCCCAACCAGTTGGCCGCCCAACATCTACTGCCCGTGGTTCAGCGTCTACTGCTGGGAGAAGATATCGTCCTCAAGGATAAAGAAGTGGAACGTCTCAGCCAGCGCGATGAAGTGATCCGCTAAAGTCTGGGTAGCCCGGTTGGCCTCTCGTGGGCTTGCCGGGAACGGGAAATCCAGTACAATAAAGCTCATACCCCAATAGCGGTACAAAGAGGTTACCCGGCATGGGAGAGAAGCCCGAGAAAACCTTAAGTCGGCTGGAGCTGGCGGATTATCTGGAAAACCTCAGTGAACAACTGCGCCGGGGCTCTTTAGAGACCCATGGCCGCCACTGGACGGTGCCGGACGACTTGGACGTGCGGATGGAGTTCAAGGAAAAGAAGGGTTACCTGGTGGCCAAGCTGAGCTGGTCCTGGTCCACATTGGGGGACTATGACCAATCTTCACGGGAGGAAGTCAGCCGCTACCAGGAATCCATGAAGACCGTGAAGAAGCGGATGGGCGCCAGCTTTAAAGCGCTCCAGCAGGCGGTGGGTCAGGGTGCTTTTCCCGATGACCGCACCTTAGAAGATTTCATAGCAGTCTCCCAGGCCTTCGCGGCCATGGTTGAGCCGGACTGGCAGGGGGCCATGCAGGAATATATGGACCACCTAGCCAATTTGCAGCACGCGGTGGGGAACCGTCAGCAGGAAGTCATGCTCCATGAACTCCGGGACCTGCAAACCTGCATGAGTTCCTGCCACCGTGAATTCAAGTCCCGGGGCGGCAGGGCAACCTGACCGGTTTTCTCAAGAGAACAGTCCGGAATCCTACTCCTCCACCAGATCAACTTCCGCATTGAGGGTAAGATAGGCATGCTTGCCTACCATAAACCCCCCATGTTCCATTTCGGTATTAAACCTCATGCCGAAATCCTCCCGATTGATCTTGGTCTTGCCCCGGAACCCAAAACTGATGTAGATTCTGCCCTCATCGTTGAAGCGCGCCGGTCCGGCCCAATGGACATCCAGCAACACCGGAAGCGTTATACCGCGTATGGTCAGGTTTCCGTGGACCCAGGCGTGATCCAGACCGGCCGGCTCAACCCTTTCGCTTTTAAAGATGATCGTCGGGTAATTCTCCACGTCGAGGAAATCTGGACTTTTCAGGTGTTCATCCCGCTGTTCCAAGCCGGTGTAGATAACCGATGCGTCTATTTCCACCTCAACGGACGAGGCTGCGACATTGAGCGGGTCAAAGGAGAGCGTCCCAGAAACTTTGTTGAACAGTCCCACCACCCAACTCACCATCATATGACGTACGGCAAATTCTGCGACGCTATGGTTGGCATTGAGTTTCCATTTCGACATATTCTTTCTCCGGTCTGGCGTTGTCCTGGCCGCGCTGTACGATCATTTTCGATTTCTGTAAAGATAAGGATGCTTCTCTTTTTGTAAAGGCGCCGAGGGGGGCTCCCCTGCCCAGAAAACCAGGCTTTATGATTGACGAAAAAAAGCAGGGCCACAAAGATTGTTTAGTTCCCTTGTGACCCTGCTTTTCTTTGGCTGACAGCTGACTGCTGACAGCTAACTGCTTTCTTAATTTCTGAGCTGGTCGATCACCTCGTTCTTCTGGTCCAGGATGGTGACCTCGACAGCAACACCGCCATCCAGGCGGTGAGTAGCGCAGCTCAGTCACGGGTCGTAGGCGCGTATGGCCATTTCCACCTTGTTCAGGATTCCCTGGTCATAATGGCCGGCCTTGATAAACTCCTTAGCGGCCTGGTCCACCGAGAGGTTGATCGCGGCGTTATTGTGGGTGGTGCCGACGATGAGATTGACGTTGGTGATCAGCCCCTGGTCGTCGCAGGTGTAATCGTGGATCAAAGTTCCCCGGGGGGCTTCGACGCAGCCGATGCCCCGGCCGGCCTTGGGCGTAATGGGAACCCGGATGTCGGTACTGGTGATCTCCGGGTCCTCTAAGAGCATTACTGAGGTTTCCGCCGCCTGCACCATTTCGATGAGGCGGGCGTAGTGGTACAGCAGGGTGTAGTGGGCCGGCCGGCCGAACGCCGCCCGGAACTCTTCCAGCTCCGCCTGGGCCAAAGGCGTTTCCATCTTGTCGGCCACGTTGATGCGGGCCAGGCAGTTGGTGCGGTAGACGCCCGTGGGGTTGTCCAGGGACAGGTTGAGTTTGCCCCACTTCTTGGCATAGGGGAACTTCTGGTAGGACCAGGGCTCCACCCATTCCCCGATGTAGTCCACATACTGGTCGTAGGCGAAATCGTCGTAGGTGCCGTCGGGCCTCATCAGCCGCAGCTTGCCGTCGTAGAAGTCCAGTGCGCCGTCGTCCCTGACCGTGCCCAGATACCCCACCTCGATGACGCCGATGGATTTGATGGCATCCAGGTATTTGGGGAAGACGTTTTCTTTGGCAAAGTTGATGGAGAATTTAGCGAACTCCAGCAGTTCTTTGGCTTGGGGCAGCAACTCTTCCCGCTCTTTTTCGGTCATGGGCTTGCTGACCCCGCCAGGAAGCGAGAAGGTGGGATGGATGGCCCGGCCGGCGAAGTGCTCCAACATCATGGCGCCCTGCTGCCGCATCTTCACTACCTGCTTGGCGATCTCAGGGGCAGCCTGGACGATGCCCACCACGTTGCGCACCGAGTAGTCCGCGTCGGGACCGATGACGAAGTCCGGCGCCGCCAGGAAGTAAAAGTGGAGAATCTTGTCGCTGACGTAGGCAATGCTCTGCATCAGGCGGCGAAGTTTCACTGCTGCGGGGGGCGGGGTCACACCGAAGCAGGCGTCAGCCGCCTTGCTGGAGGCCAGGTGATGGGCCCAGGGACAGATCCCGCAGATGTGGCAGACGATCCGGGGCATTTCCTCCACCGGGCGGCCTTCGCAGAATTTTTCAAAGCCGCGCAGCGCCTGGACGTGCACCTTGGTTTGACTGACGTTGCCTGCATCGTCCAGATTGATGACCACCTTGGCGTGGCCTTCGATCCGGGTTACCGGTTGTATATTAATGACTTTTCCCATATTTTAATCCCCTATCTTGCCGGCCGCGCCGGGAGCGGCGCCAGGAATCCATGACCACCGATGTAGCGGTTCATGACGGCCCGCCGGTCCAACACGGTTTTGGGATCCAGTCCCACCGAGGTCAGGGCGCCCATCATATCCACCATGGGCCGAGCCCCTTTCCGGATGGGGCCGAAGCAGCCGCGGCAGGGAGTCCGGGCCTGGATGCACCGGGGCACGCCGGTCTTGCCGGCGCAACCCGCCAGCGTTACCGGACCCATGCAGAGGAACCCCTGCTCGTTGATGCAGCGCATCTTCTCCAGGCCTTCCTCCGGGTTGAACTCCATGTTTTGAATCCAGCGTTTGACCGGGCCGCCACCAGATTTCTGTTCCCGAATGACCGGGCAGGTGTCGCAGACGCTCCGCTCCGGCAGAGCCCAGGCGGTCTTGCCCGCAAGCAACGCGGTGAGGGCGTCGGCGATCCAATCCGGATGGGGCGCACAGCCCGGAATGGAGATATCCACCTTGACCACTTCATCCAAGGCCTTGCAACTGGCCAGCCACGTCGGCAGATTGGGATCCTTGGGATCAGCCGCAGGTTCGGTGCTGGCACAATGGCGGAAAACCTTCTCAAAGGTATCTTCGCCCTTCCACATGTTGGCCTGGGCCGGCACTCCGCCATAACAGGCGCAACTGCCCAGGGAAATGAGGAACTTGACCTTGCTCCGGATTTCTTTTAAAACATGTTCGTGTTCGGTGTTGCGGACGCCCCCGGAGACGATGCCTACCACCGCCTCGGGGATTTCCATGGTCGTCCCATCCCCCAGCTGCCCAAAAAACTTGTGATCTACTAAAGCGGGGATGTGGACGAAATTGAGGTGGGGTAACAAATCCAACAACGCCTCCCCGGTGTTGAGAATAGAGATCTCACAACCGGAACAGGCATTCAACCACTCCGAAACTACATTTACCGGCATGGTATACCCTCCTTTGTTAAGTGCTCGACAGTCAGCTTTCGGTCTCGACTAGCTGCCGTCCGCACCCTGGACCTTCCCGGCTAGCATTTCGACGCGGCGTCTGCGACCCTGCGGGAATACACCAGGAATTGTCCCTCCTCGTCAAATTTTTGCACTTCGAATCCGTTTTTGGCGTAGCCCTCCATAATCTGTTGGGCCTGCTCGTCGCTTTCGTAAACGACGCCGTCCCACAAGAATTTTTTACCGTCGACCTTTCTGGCCAAGGGTACTTCCATGAGCTTTCTCCTCCATCAAAAAGAAAAGGCCAAGAGGGATAAAGGCGAGTAGGCGAAATGGCCAAGAAAGCCGAAGCCTTCCGGTTACCATCCCCATCCCCCTTGTTCCCTCTTCGCCTTGGTCTCGTAATCATGCCCTGGTGCTGTATGGGCTGGGGCCCAGGGCCTTTAACTGCTCGGTCATCTCCGTCATAACGTCGGCGAACTTTTGAGCTTCAGCCGACGCAATCCACTCAAGTCGGAAGCGCTCCGGCTCCAGGCCGAAGTCCTCCAACATTAAGTCAATTCCTTCCGCTCTGTCCTTGGCTTTTTTATTACCTTCCAGGTAATGACATTCGCCCAGGTGTCACCCACATACCAGGACGCCGTCCGCCCCCTTGGTGAGGGCGTTGATCACCAGGTTGGGGTGGACCATGCCCGAGCACATCACCCGGATGATGCGGCCATTGGGGGGATACTGGAGCCGGGAAACCCCGGCCAGGTCCGCCCCGGCATAGGAGCACCAGTTGCAGCAGAAGGCGATAATCAGCGGTTCGTACTGGTCTTCCATGAAAAAACCTCTTGGCTGTCAGCGATCAGCTTTCAGCAGTCAGTTTTATGGTGCGTGGAACGCACCCTACACTAAATCAACCCCAGCGCCGCATCCACCTGGGCTTCCAATTGTTCCGGCGTAAACCCGGCCACGTAAACGCCCTGCTTGGGACAGGTGGCCATGCACGAGCCGCAGCCCTTACACTGGATGGCGTTGACTTCTATGGACTTCTTGATTTCGCCGCCTTTCATGTATTCGATCAGCGTGATGGCGCGGAACGGACAGGCGTCCACGCAGAAGGCGCAGCCGTCGCAGTTAGCGTCCACCGGAGTGGAGATGATGGAATCCATCAGCAAAGAGTCTTTGGACAACACGGTGGTGGCTCGGGAGGCGCAGGCCAGGGCCTCGGCCACCGACTCCTGGATGGGTTTGGGATAATGGCACAGCCCGGTCAGGTAGATCCCTTCGGTGGAAGCCTCCACCGGCTTGATCTTGGCGTGGGCCTCGGTGAAAAAGCCCTCGGCGTTCAAGGGCACCTTGTAGAGTTCCGCCAGCGGCGCGTTATTGTGCGGAATGATAGCGGAGGCCAGAGTCAACAGATCCACCATGAGGCTCACCGGCTTCCCCAGGACCTGATCCACGACCGTGACTTTGAGGCGGCCGTCGGCTTCTTCCACCTGGGGCAGGTCGGCGAGACGGTAATGGATGAAGACCACGCCCAATTCCCGGGCCCGTTTGTAGAGCAGCTCCCGTTCGCCGTAAGTCCGCATATCCCGGTAGAGGATATAGACATCCATGTCCGGGTTCATGATTTTCAATTTGATGGCATTCTCTACGGAATGGGTGCAGCACACCTTGTTGCAATAAGGGCGCTCGGGGATACGGGACCCGACGCACTGAATAAAGGCAACCCCCTGGGCGTTCTTGAGCCGCTCGGTTGCCTGGAGGATTTCCGCATCCAGGTCCAGGCCGAGCAGGACATTGGGGTTCTGATTATAGAGATATTCACCTTCCGGCCGGTAGGGCTCGGCGCCGATGGCCAACACCACGATACCGTGCTGGATGACCTCGTTATTAGAGAGCGTGGAGGTAAAATTACCCACTACGCCCGCCACTTCTTCGACAATCGCATCAAAGTGCAGCGAGATGTTGGGGTGCGAGGTCACCTTGCCGATCACAGCCTCCAGACGCGTGGAGACCAACCCGCCCCGCCAGGTGGTATGGAGCTTGCGGGCATTTCCGCCCAGTTGCTTTTTCCTCTCCACCAGATGCACTTGAAAACCCTGATCCGCCAGGCCCAAAGCGGAGGTCATGCCGGCCAGACCACCCCCCACCACCAGGGCCGTCTTGTTGATTGGCACTGAGAGGTATTCCAGGGGCTGGAGCAGGCGGGCTTTAGCCACGGCCATGCGGATCAGATCCTTGCATTTCTCCGTGGCCATCTCTGGCATCGTCTGATGGACCCAGGTGCATTGGTTGCGGATGTTGGCCATCTCAAAGAGGTATTTATTGAGACTCGCGGTACGGAGCATATCCTGGAAGATGGGTTGATGCGTGGAGGGACTGCACGCCGCCACCACCACCCGGTTCAGATTGTTCTTTTTGATTACCTCGGCCATCTGGCTCTGGGCATCCTGGGAGCAACTGAACAGGTTGTCTTGCACATAGGCCACGTCGGGTATTTCTTTGGCATATTCTACCAAGGCGGGCACATCGGCGATGCCCCCGATGTTCAGGCCACAGTTGCACACAAAAACCCCCACCCGGACCGGCTCTGCCGACACCTCCACTTCGGGAGGGTATGTCTTCTCTTTGGTTAAGGTGCCCCGGGCCGCAGTCAGGGCTCGGGTAGCGGCAGCCGCGGCGGCGCTCCCCTCCATCACCGACTGGGGGATGTCCTTGGGGCCGTTGAAGGCGCCGCAAGAATAGATTCCCTCACGTAGCGTCGAGGTCGGCGTGAAACAACTGGTCTCCACAAAGTTATTGGGACTCAGCGGAATCTCCAGTTTATTAGCCAGAGCCACCACATCCGGCGGAGTCACCATGCCCACCGACAAGACGACCATATCGAAGACTTCGTCATGGACCTCGCCGGCTTCGGTGACGTACCGGACCTCGAGGTCGCCGGTATCACCCACCGGATTGATGGTGTGGACTCGGGACCGGATCAGACGGGCCCCCTGGTCCTTAATGCGCACCATGTATTTTTCGAAATCCTTCCGAGGCGTGCGGATATCCATATAGAACAGGGCCATATCCAGGTGTTCCCCAATATGCTCCCGGGCGATGGCGGCCTGTTTCAAGGCTGCCATACAACAGAAATTGGAGCAGTACGGGTACTCGCCTTCCCGCTCGCTGCGCATACCCACACAGTGGAGCCAGGCGATTTTTTGGGGTTCCTTGTGGTCAGAACGCCGCACTATGTGGCCGGCATAAGGGCCGCCGGGACTGAGGATGCGTTCAAATTCCAGACTGGTGTAGACATTAGGGTACTTACCGTAGCCATACGTCCCGATGCCGGTGGGGTCAAAGATTTTAAAACCGGGCGCCAGGATAACGGCCCCCACATTGAGTTCCTCGGTCTGGGATTGCATGCTGTGGTCGATGGCCCCGGCCTGGCACACGGCAACGCACTGCATACACTCGGAGCACGCCCCGCAGTTGAGGCAGCGGGTGGCTTCCCGTTGGGCCTGTTCCTCGGTGTATCCTTGGGAAATTTCATCAAAGCAGCTACAGGTATACTCCGGAGGCAAGGCGGCCATCACTTCCCGGGGCGCCCCGGTCTCATCTTTGGGAATCTCGGCCCAGCGTTTGTGGGCCTCTTTGCCCTCGGTCCGGCCCGCGGCCATATCTTCGCCCTTCAGATAGCGGTCGATGGATTCCGCGGCTTCGATACCGCCCCCTACCGCCTCGATGGCGATCCAGGGGCCGGTATGCACATCGCCCCCGGCAAACACGCCGGGCCGGGAGGTCTCGTAGGTGATTTCGTTCACCTCAATGGTGCCCCAGCGGGACGTCTTGACGCCGCAGGCGGCAAGCGCATTCTGAGCCGCTTCCTGCCCGATGGCCGGCACAATCATGTCCACCGGCAGCTCAAAGGTGGCGCCTTCGATGGGCACCGGTTTGCGCCGGCCCGAAGCATCGGGCTCGCCCAACTCCATCTTCTGGCAGATGAGACCCGTGACTTTTACGACAGAGCCGTCTTTGCCGGTCACCGCTTTTACCGGCGCGGCCAGGTAGACGATTTCCACGCCCTCACACATGGCCTGTTCAATTTCATGGGCAAAAGCGGGCATCTCCTCCCGGGAACGGCGGTAGACGATGGTCACTTCCGACCCCAGGCGCCGGGCGGTGCAGGCCACGTCAATGGCCACATTGCCGCCGCCGATGACCGCCAGCCTTTTCCCCACCGTCAGCGGTTCGCCCAGGTTCTGCCGCCGCAGGAATTCCACGCCCTGAATGACGCCATTGGCGTCTTCGTTGTCAATCCCCAGGGGTTTGCCAACGTGGCAGCCGATCCCCAGAAAAGCAGCTTTATAACCATTTTCCAGCAGTTCGTCCAGGGTGAAATCCCGGCCCAGGGCGGTACCGGTTTTCAGTTCCACCCCCAGGCGCAGGATGTTATTGATTTCCTGATCCAGAATATCCTTGGGCAGCCGGTAGTCGGGAATGCCCACCCGCAACATGCCGCCGGGTTTGGGCAGGGCCTCGAAGATGGTGGGGCGATAACCCTTCAGCGCCAGGTGATAGGCGCAAGCCAGGCCCGCCGGGCCGGAGCCGATAATGGCCACCTTTTCGCTTTTGGCTTCCACCAGGGGCGGGGTGATGCTGGCCAGGTCCACCTGGTCCGCAGCAAAGCGTTTCAAGTTGCAAATCGCCACGGCCTCATCCATCTCGGCCCGGCGGCATTTGGTTTCGCAGGGATGGGGGCAGACCCGGCCCAGAACCCCGGGCAGGGGCAGCCGTTCCATGATAAGCTTCACGGCTTCGGCGTATTTGCCCATCTTGATGAGCTGGACGTAGCCCTGGACATTGATCTCCGCGGGACAGGTCAGGGTGCAGGGGGCCCGGTCCAGCTTCTTGATGGTAAAGGCTGAGGGAATCGCCTGGGGGTAGAGACGATAGATGGCCTTATTTTCGTCCAGACCCAGATTAAATTGGTTGGACATCTCCACCGGACACACTTTGACGCACTCACCGCAACCCGTGCATTTCTCCAGGTTGACGTAGCGGGCTTGCCTATCCAGGGTGACCGTGAGATTCCCGGCCTCACCGGTGACATCACTTAATTCGGTGAGGGCGTGGACTTCGATGTTCGCGTGCCGGCCGACCTCGACCAGCTTGGGCGAGATAATTCACATGGCGCAGTCATTGGTGGGAAAGGTCTTGTCGATCTGCGCCATGGTGCCGCCGATGGCCGGGCTCTTCTCCACCAAATGGACGAAATAGCCCGCGTTGGCCAAATCCAGCGACGCCTGCATCCCGGCAATACCGCCACCGACAACCATCACCGATCCCAAAACTTTGTCGGACATAACACATCCTTGATGCTATTGATTTATAAAGACTTGAGCTCTTGTGAGATTACGAATTAATTATCTTAAGTTCATCTTAAATATATGCACCCATTTTTGTCAAGAAGAAATTTTGGGGTAAACCACCCCCTTGCCGGTTCATAGCGAACCTGCTTCAACCCTGTTTGTTTTGCTATTTCCATGCCAATGGTTCTATTACATTTTTCAACACGATTAAGGTAAGTTAGTGTGTCCCACTGTGTCTTTATCCCCGCAAGTTGGACAAATTGCCCCAGGCCAGGGGGAAGAATGTACCAGCCTTTATTGCACAATCACGATACCCGCCAGGGTGCCCTTGGGCATATCTTCGGGCTTGGCCCCGCTGCCGATGGGATAAATGTCCCAGCCGGCCTGGGCCGCCATCTTGTAGACGTCGATACCCACGGCCTCCATGGACGGCCGTGACTTCAAAGAAAACCGGCACTTTTTGCCTTCCATGGCCAGGCAGCCCTCCTGCTGGCCGCAGAAGGTATGGCGGCAAGATCCGGCCGCAAAACCGAAGGCCAGGTAGTGACCGTCGTAAAAGGCCATGGACTCTACCTCGTTGACGATCTTATAGATCAACTGATAAGCCGCCACCCGCTCTTTGATGGTCGCCTTGTCCCGGACGATGACTTCCGGCGGCACGTCCATAATGAAAAACACGGCCCAGTGGTATTTATCCAGCAGGGCCTGAAGTTCTGCCGGCTTCATGGTATTGGGGGGACATTGCGCACTCACCCCGTAGCCGAAACACCGGGGAATCTGGCACTTGAGAGTCACCCGCTCATCTACGACGATGTCTGCGGCTTTAACGATCTTGGCCTGGGTAGCTCCCAGCTCCAGGGCGCGCTCCCGGTATCGCTCCAGATCCTGGAGCAAACGGCCCTCCTGCATATCCACCGTGATCTTCTCCACTTTCCGGCCCATACGTCCTCCCTGTTAGGTATGAAGGTTCATGACTGCATTATCCATCTTCTTGTTGCGGTTGACTTAAAGAATCCCGTCCGCTGACGTTCCTATACTCCACCGCAGGCACCCGGCGCTATGATTGGGACCGCATTCCGTTTTCATTTCTTCTTTTCAATTGACCCCTACTACAAGCCATTTCAAAACCTGCTCCGATAAGAATTGTCATCCTGAGGCAGCAAAGAATCTTATATTTTAACAAGTTAAGAGTCTTCGCTTGGTTCAGGATGACAGAGAAAAACGGTTTTGAAATGGCTTTTAGTCCCTCAAAACAACCCCAAAAATCGCTGAAAATGGCCGGGCGCGGGCCGATTGTGGGGGCAAACCCGGCACATGTGCCGGGACATTGCCGAGGTATCCTCGCCATATACCCGGTCTAAACCCGCGTGCAAGTGCGTTCCGGTCGAGGCGGTCCCGAGGTTGTCACACGCTTGTCCCGCCCCTGTCCCGGGGTAAAAATCCGGCTTCCGTGATATTTAGTCTTTAATATCAATAAATTAATGATGAGCTGGCATCCTCGTGCCGGGACACGGCACAGGCGGGACGGCTGGAGTCTGCCGATTTTTCTCAGGTTGGCTAGCAGTGATCCGCTTTTATCCCGGCAAGTCATGGAGACAGCATAAACTCAGAACTGTGACGGCATCCAGCAATGATGAGGAAAGTGACAGCTTTTTTTTGCAAGTGCGGACATGATCAGGGTTGCAACCACACCATAAATTTATGAGGAACTGAGGTTTTGAAATAGCTTATAACCTCCTTGCTCTAAAAAACACCACTCCCAACGGCGGTAACGTCAGATTCAAGGAATGGGTCCGGCCATGGCAAGGGATCGGCGTGGCCTCCTGGCCGCCCAGATTGCCATGGCCGCTGCCCCCATAGTCCCAGGCATCGCTGTTCAGCACCTCTTGCCAGAACCCACCGGCAGGCACCCCCACCCGATAATGGTGCCGGGGCACCGGGGTGAAATTGCAAGCCACCAGCATCATTTCTCCTTCTCGCCCCTTCCTGAGGAAGGTAATGACACTCTGGATCACGTCATTGCAGTCGATCCACTCGAACCCCGCAGGGCTAAAATCCTGAGCAAATAGAGCCGGTTCCTGGCAATAGACCCGGTTCAAATCTTCTACCCACCTTTGTAAGGCCGCGTGCCTGGGGTCGTCCAGCAGGTGCCAGTCCAGGGAGGCTTCATGGTACCATTCCGACCATTGTCCGAACTCGCCCCCCATAAAGAGCAGCTTCTTGCCGGGCTGGCCGTACATATACCCGAAGAGTAGCCTGAGATTAGCAAACTTCTGCCAGTCGTCCCCGGGCATCTTAGCCAAAAGCGACCCCTTGCCGTAGACCACCTCGTCGTGGGACAGGGGCAGGAGGAAATTTTCGTGGAAGGCGTATAGCATCCGGAAGGTCAGGGTGTTGTGGTGGAACTTCCGATAGACCGGATCCACGCTCATATATCTCAGGGTATCGTGCATCCAGCCCATGTCCCACTTGAGGCCGAAGCCCAGGCCCCCCACATAGATGGGGCGGGAGACCATGGGCCAGTCGGTGGATTCTTCGGCCATGGTCTGGACGTCGGGATAGCTCTTATAGACCTCGGTATTGAACTGGCGCAGGAAGGCGATGGCTTCCAAATCCTCCCGGCCGCCGTACTGGTTGGGCAGCCATTCCCCCTCTTTGCGAGAATAATCAAGGTAGAGCATGGAGGCCACTGCGTCCACCCGGATGCCGTCGGCGTGATAGCGGTCCAGCCAGAACAGGGCGCTGCTCATCAGGAAACACCGCACCTCATTGCGGCCGAAGTTGAAAATAGAGCTGCGCCAATCGGGATGAAACCCTTTGCGGGGGTCGGCGTGCTCATAGAGGTGGGTGCCGTCGAAGAAGCCGGGGCCGTGCTCATCCGCGGGAAAGTGGGAAGGCACCCAGTCCAGGATGACGCCTATGCCGTGCTGGTGCAGGTAATCCACCAGGAACATGAAATCCTGGGGAGTGCCGTAGCGGCTGGTGGGGGCGAAATAGCCGGTGGTCTGGTAGCCCCAGGAGCCGTAAAAAGGATGCTCCATGATCGGCAAAAGTTCCACGTGGGTAAAACCCAGGCGCTGGACGTGCCCGGCCAACAACGGGGCCAGTTCCCGGTAGGTCAGGGAGCGGTTGCCCTCCTCCGGCACTCGCCGCCAGGACCCCAGGTGCACCTCATAGACCGACATGGGACCGTCCAGGGCGTTTTTCCGGTAGCGGCCTGCCATCCAGTCTCCATCTTCCCAGGCGTAGTCCAGGTCCCAGACGATGGAGGCGGTGCGGGGCGGACCTTCCAGAGAAAAGGCGAAAGGGTCGGCCTTGTCCACCCGGTAGGCGCCATATTTGGAGGCCAGGTGGTACTTGTACAGCGACCCTGCCGGAAGACCCGGGATAAATCCTTCCCAGATACCCGATTGGGCTCTGTTTCCCAAGGGATGGCTGCTCTTGCTCCAGCCGTTGAAATCACCGCTGACCCAGACCTGCTGTGCATCCGGGGCCCAGACGGCAAAATAGGTTCCCAGGGGCTCGGGCTCTTTCAAGACGTGCGCACCCAATTTATGATAAAGGCGGTAGTGGCTGCCTTCGTTAAAGAGGTAAAGGTCGTCGTCGGTCAACAGCGAGACGTCATACCGCACCGCGCCTGGAGGAGTCTTGGTTTTTGCCATAGCCTATTTTTCTCGATTTAGCCCGGTAATGCAAGGATTAGCTGCACGGCCTGAGAGAGATATGCCGTCGTAGCGGCGGGCCTTGGCTCCCGCGCATGAAAAAAGGCGGGGTCATTTCTGACCCCGCCTTACTGGGAGGGAACGCAACAGAACTTATGACCTTACTTGCGCCGCCAACCAAGCAGGCCCAGGCCAAGGAGGCCAGAGCCAAACAGCGGCAGGGCCGCAGGAATGGGCACCGCGGTGGCGATCTGCCGGCAGAGCATGATAGCCCCTTCATCGGGGAGGCCCGTCAAATCCAGACCCAAGGTTACGTGGAGGGTTTCACCCGGGGCGATGAGACTGCCCCCCGGGGGGTCATAGAAAAAGTCTATCTCGGTGTTGCCGAAGGTATCCTTGCCTTTGAATTCGGCGGAACTGGTATTGGGGTCTCTGATGACCTGGCCCACATCGCTGAAGATGAAGTGGTAGTCAGACCAGGTATAGGGGCTGGTGTTGGTAATGTCCCAGGTGATTTGAAAATTGTTATCACCGGCGTCATCGGCGTTAAAAATGATCTCCTTATCAAACCAGATCGGGGGGCCAGGGAGGTTGACGACCGCATAGCCGTCGTGCGACGGGAAGGGAATCAACGACAGGGCGTTGTAATCCTCCTTAACATTGTGGCCGCTCACTTCGGTGATGAAATAAGGATCGCCCGAGATATTGACGACGTTGAACGCCGACGCCTGCATGGCCAGGCCGAACACCAGCACCAGGCTCAAGACCAAAGCAATTGAAATTTTTCTCATATTTCCTCCTCATTTAATGCCCTAGCTTTTTTTAACCGGTTAAGAGGAAAATTCCACTTCCAATCTGGATTGACCGCTCCTTACCTCCTTCTTAAAAAGATTAACCGGATTATCGCCTCGGGCCAGCCGGTTATCTCATCCATGAGACCTGTAGCTTTTGAGGCCTCTTACGAGACATATGTGTAAATATTTATATAAATATTAATGTAATAGAAGTCAACTAATAGATAATTTTATTAAAAATAATTACAATGTGATTAGCACTATCTTTAAGGCATGGGTGGTTTTGAAATATGGTTATAATTTATTAATAATTAATGGTGGTTAGTTAATGAAGCGAAGGCCAGTGGGCGGAGGTCTTAAAAGAGATTGAGCTTGGGAAATTTATCAAGCAGCAGGCGAATAAGCTGGCGCGACCGTAAAAATTTGCGGGAAATCAAAAATGCAGGGTCATCCCTGACCCTGCCGTTAAACCCATATCATTTGGTAAAATCTATGATTTTACTTCCGCCGCCAGCCTAACAGGCCCAAGCCCAGAAGCCCAGATCCGAACAGCGGCAGAGCCGCGGGAATGGGCACCGCGGTGGCTATTTGCCGCAGGCCGAAGCTCAAATCAGCATCATCAGCAACATCAAAGGTTATCACGAAATTTGCCGGGGCTGGTCCAGGACAAACATCGCGGCTGCCCCCAAAACCACCATTCCAGAAGTTCAGGGTCAGACCGTCAGCGGAAAGCTCGAACTGTTTAAAATCGTCGCTGTTAAAAGGTTCTTTCATGACAACACCTGTGGCGCGTTCCGTAAAGTCCGCATTCCACAGCTCAAAGTGGTAATCGGACCAGCAATAGGGACTGGTGTTAGTGATGTGGAAGGTCGCAAGGTGATCGCCAACTGGAGAGTCGGTGAAATCAATGACCTTGTCAAAAAAATGCCCCGCCGAGTCGACGACCGCAAAGCCGTCATGCGACGGATAGGGGGTCAGAAAGGTTTCATTGTAATCTTCAAAGATCGCAAACCCTGAACCCGTCGTGTTAACGTTCTCTATCGTATTTAGGTTGTCATAGACAGCAGTAGCTTCCACATGGAAGGCCATGGCCTGCATAGCCAGGCCAAACACCAGCACCAGGCCCAGCGCCAATCCTATTGCAAATTTTCTCATTTTTTCCTCCTTAGGGTCCAGCCGTGATTTATCATTCAAACCTCGCAGATGGATCTAAGCTCTACAAAATGTCCCCAAGACGAAGGCTTCGGGATCCATCCCATGCACGTTTGCCGCTAAGTTTTCACCTCCTTCTCTGATCTCTGACGTCCCGACTTTAAAACACTCCTTCAGGTTATCCGGACCGAGAATCATGTCTAACAATATTATGCAATTTATATACCGCATTAATTTGATATTTAACTTGTCTAAATTATTGATGAATAAAATTATATCTGTATTATATTTTGTTAATAATATGAGACATTTTATTGAGTATGTCTGTATTTTTGAACACTGATTGGGTAAATTAATGCAGCTTTAAATTTGCTGAGGAAAAGGAACCCGGAGGGTATTAATGTCCAAACACAGCGCCGGATTACTTCTGTACCGCTGGCGTTCGGGTGGCTTGGAGGTCTTGCTGGTGCATCCCGGCGGGCCGTTTTGGGCGGGAAAAGATGACGGGGCCTGGTCCATCCCCAAAGGCGAATTCAACCCGCCCGAGGACCCCCTGGCTGCGGCTTATCGTGAGTTTAACGAGGAGACGAGTTGTTTGGCGGCTGGCGGGGTCATCCGGCTAACCTCCTTGAAGCAGCCCAGCGGCAAGCTTATTCAGGCCTGGGCCCTGAAGGGCGACTGCGACGCCGAGGCCATCCACAGCAATACGTTTACCCTGGAGTGGCCGCCCCGCTCCGGCCACCTCCAAGAATTCCCGGAAGTGGATCGGGCCGCCTGGTTTTCCCTCGAAGTTGCCCGGAAGAAGATTATTAAGGGTCAAGCGGGGTTTCTGGAGGAACTCGGGTACCTAGTGCAGGACTCGCGCCCCTGATCCTACCCCCAATGAGGGGTCCCGGGACTTTTGGATGATGGTGTTGATGCAGCCTCGCCCTAATCGGTTGGTCGTTTCTCCATGGACGGCACCGTAAAGAAAATTTCGGTGCCCCGATGCTTCTGAGCCTTGATCGTCAGTGCGCCTCCCAGTATGTGCACCCGCTCTTCCAGGGCGGCCAGGCCCAACCCCTTCTTGGCTGCGTCCCGGACCAAAATCTGGTCCAGATCGAACCCCACGCCGTCGTCGGTCACCTGAAACGACACCCCATCGGGTGAGCGTCTGATGACAATACTGACCTGCCTGGCCTGGGAGTGTTTGGCTATATTGGTGAGGGTTTCCTGGAAAATCCGGTAAAGGTTGACCTCTTCATCCCGGGAGAACAGGCCTTCGATGTCATCCATCTTAAGTGACAGTTCAATCTCATGGTACTTGCAGAACTCCTCCCCCAGGACCCGCAGCCCCGCCACCAGGCCCAGATCGTCCAACACCGACGGGCGCAGGTTCCGGGCGAGACGGCGGACATTGTCAATGACCCCGTTCAGATAGTCTAGGCTATGGGCGCATTCCTCCTTAGTCCGCCACTGCTCCGGGGGGACCATCTTCTCGATGGCCCTGAGCTGCATCTTCAAGACCATGAGAGACTGCCCCAGATCATCATGCAGTTCCAGGGCCAGATAGCGGCGCTCCTTCTCCTGGGCCTGCAAGAGCTGGGACGCCAGGTAGCGCAGCCGTTCTTCCGATTCCCGCAGGATCTCTTCCACCAGGCGGCGCTGGGCGTCCTGGGCCAGGAACTCCAGGGCAAAGGAGAGGTCGTCAGCCAGCGACTCCAACAGGGCGATTTCGTCAGCCGTGAAAAACCCCGGCCTGTCGGCGTAAACCGACAGAACTCCCACCACTTCTGATCCCACCTTTAACGGAAAAGCCGCCGAGGACTGAAACCCTCGGGCTAACGCCTGCTCCCGCCAGGGGGCCATGCGGGGGTCGGTGGCGATGTCATTACAGACGTCATACCTCCCTTCCCGGGCGGCGATGCCGGTGGGGCCGCGGCCCTCCGGGACATCATCAACAGGAATCGCGATACTTTGAACGTATTCGTCAGACAAGTCATACTTGGTCGCAGCCTTGACTAAACGCGTATCCAGGTCTATCAGGCCGATCCAGGCCAGCCGGAAGTCGCCCTCTTCCATCATCAGGCGACATATCCGCCGGAAAAGCTCTTCTTTGCCGGTGACCCGCACGATAGCTTCGTTGGCTTTGCTCAACATCCGGTACATACGGCCGAGGCTGGCCACCTGTTCTTCGGTCCGTTTGCGCACCGTGATATCCACACCCATTTCCAGCACAAGGGGCGAACCGTCCATATCGATAAAGGGATAATCATAGATCTGGTAGGTGTTACCATCCGGGCCGGGCCATTCCCAGACCACCGGCTGTCCGGTTTGAAAAACCGCCACGGCCTGGCATTCTTCGCAAGGATTTTGCTGCCCCGCAACCTCATAACAACGTTTTGATCCCGGTTCCCCAAAACGCCGGATAAATTCGCCGTTGACATAGGCAAAGCCACGATCCGGGCGCAGCAAAGCCACGTGTGCGGGGATGCGCTCCAGCACGGATAAGAGGCGCTGGCGTTCGTTCTGCAAGGCTTCTTCCGCCCGCCGCCGGGCCGTGACATCCCGGTCGACCTCCAGAATCGCCACCGGGACGCCCTCGTCGTTCCGTTGCACCACCATGCGGCTGGCTACCACGATTTCCTCGCCATCGGCCCTAATGTGCACCAATTCCCCATCCCATCGCCCCGTCTGGAACAGGTCCTGGTCAACTTCTTCCCGGGAGGAGGGGAATCGGGTCTTTAGCAGGGTATGAGTAACCTGGCCCGCGGCCTGCTCCCTAGGCCAGCCGTAGGCTTCTTCCGCCCCCCGGTTCCAGAAGACCACCCGGGAATCCAGGTCCCGGACGATGATGGCTTCCTGGGCCAGTTCCAGGAGTTGGGCCTGCTTGTGCAGGGACTCTTCGGCCCGCTGACGCTCCTGCACTTCCTCGATCAGTTGGGCTACCGTATCCCGCAGTTCCGCGGTGCGCCCTTTGACGCGCTGCTCCAGTTCGTCGTGGGACCGCTTCAGGGCCTCTTCCGCCTGCTTGCGTTCAGTGATATCCTGAACCGTGCCAAAACCGCCGAGCAACCGGCCTTGCGGATCGACCTCCAGTTCGGCCTTCTCCCGCACCCACTTCACGGTGTCATCCACGACGATGCGATGCTCGATGTCGTAGGGCTCACCACCGAGGGCCGCGGTCCAGTTCCGGTCAACGTACTGCCTATCCTCGGGATGTACGGCCGCGAGAAACGCCTCATAAGTCAGCGGCGTTCCCGGGGAAATTCCAAACATTCGGTAGGTCTCGTCGGACCAGGACAACTCTTCGCACTTCACATCCAGCCGCCAACTGCCGGTATGGGCCACAGCCTGCGCCCGGTTCAGATCCTCCCGGCTCTCTTGCAGGGCCGCCTCCATGCTTTTGCGTGCGCTGATGTCTTCGAAAACGGTGACAAATTGCCCAGGCTTGGGGGAAGTGGCGGAAATAGAGAAGTGCCGTTGCAGCGGCGGGAAAAAGACCTCGAAAGTAGCAGGTTCCCCGGTTTGCGCCACCCGTGCATAGGTTTCCAGAAAGGGGGCCTCGCCTACGCCATACGCAAGGCTGGCTAACTTTCCATGAATCTGGTCCGGTTGCAGGCCGGTGTGCACTGCGAAGGCAGGATTGGTGGCGAGGACGCGGTAGTCCACCGCCTTGTCCTGGTCATCGTAAATGACCTCGTGCAGCGCCACTCCCTCGGTCATACATTCGAATAAACCCCGGAACCTGGCCTCGCTCTCCTTAAGGGCCTCTTCGGCGCTCTTCCTGGCGGTAATGTCGAAGTGGGTGACCACCGCGGCCACGATGCAGCCCTGGTCGTCCCGGACCGGGGCGGAGTTAACGTTGAGATGAATGGGGGAGCGGCCTTTGTGCCGGAGACTGAACTCTTCATTCAACACCACTTCGCCCAGGTGCAGGGACCGCCACAGAGGCATCTCTTCTTTCCGGTAAACCCGGCCATCGGGATGGTGCCGGGGAATCTGCCAGAAGGTCTCGAGGTCGGGTAGATCCTGTAAGGATGCATCCCAGATCTGGTTCGCCAGGTGGTTGCTCAACCACAGGGGACCATTCGGAGCGGCGACAATAAGCACGCTGGCCGGCATCTGTTCCAATACGGACATGAGGAGCGCCCGCTCGGTTTCCAACTCCCGGGCCAGGTGCTCAAGTTCGACCTTCTGTTGTTCCAGGATTTCGGCCTGGGCCGACAATTCTTCGTTCGAGATGCGCAGTTCTTCGGCCTGGACGGTCAGTTCTTCATTAGCAACCTGCAATTCTTCCGCCTGGTTCTGGGCCAGGTCAAGCAAACGCTGCCGCTCGCGACCCTGAAGGTCACTTTCCCCAGGGGGACAGGAGAGTGGCGGGTGCGTCTCAGAAGAAGACTCGGCCAGTTTCGCCTCCAGGGTCTCTATCCGCCGACGCCACTCGGTTTCGGCCAACCGGTACTCGTCCCTGAGATGTGCCATCACAATCTGATTATCCCGCTCGGCCGCGGTCAGCCGCGACTGCAGCCTCTCAACTTCGAGAAGCAGTTCCTTTCTGGTCTTACCACCGTCGTCCATAGGCGCTATCCTTCTATTCTGATACCCTGAACCCGGGAAAGCGTTCTCATCATCAGTACTCGACCGACCTGCTTTGTAGTATAGCCGTTTGCACACCGAGATAATTTATCTGATTTTACTGGAAAGGTATTATAATTGCTAAATATATGTATTCCCACCGTTGATGACAGGTTTGGCAGGAAACAACAGGACGGCCCAGGCGCAACTAATGAGGGGTAAGGGGAGATTGCAGATATGAGTCCAGAGCGCTTATCCCAGGGCTTGATCCAGGTTTACACCGGCGACGGCAAAGGCAAGACCACCTGCGCCCTGGGGTTGGCCTTTAGGGCCGTGGGCCAGGGTTTCAAGGTCGCCATGCTGCAGTTCATGAAGGGCCGGGAGACCGGCGAAAGCAGGGCTGCAGCGCGGCTGGCTCCGGAGCTGACCCTGCGCTTCTTTGGACGGCCGGGGCTAGTAAACCTGAAGTCCCCGGCCAAAGATGACCTGGAACGGGTCCGGCAGGCCTGGGAAGCGGCGTGCCAGGTGCTCGCGGCGGGGGAGCACGACCTGGTGATCTTAGATGAGATCAACCTGGCCCTGGCCCACGGTCTCATCCCCCTGGAAGAAGCCCTCACGGTCCTGCGCCAGCGGCCGCCCTGGGTGGAGGTCGTCCTCACCGGCCGACGGGCTCCTCAGGAACTGCTAGCCCTGGCTGATCTGATCACGGAGATGGTCCCGGTAAAGCACTATTACCAGGCCGGCGTGCGGGCCCGCCGCGGAATTGAATGGTGATGGCCATAAAGATGTGGCAGCGCTGCCCCCGTCGGTGCTCAGAGGGAACTTGCGGCAGGGAAGTCCCCCTTTGGGAAAGGGGGATTTAGGGGGATTTGGCTTTTCGATAAGACCTGTGGATAAATAATCTTCGCAACTTGGCATCATCTCATCAATGACAGCAATCCCCAGACCCCGGCCTGGCTCACCTGCAGGCCCACCAGGGTCAGTGTGGCCATCATCAATGAGGTGCCGTACAGGACCCTGATGGCCCGGCGGTAACGGCGGCGGTCCAGAGGCTCGAGGGCTTCGCCGATAAATGGTTTTTCCACAAGGCGATCGAAGTAGGTGCTGGGACCGCCCAGGCGCACTCTTAAAGCCCCGGCCATGGCGGCCTCCGGCCAGCCCGCGTTGGGACTGGCGGCATGGGTGCGGTCCCGCCACAGGGTACGGCAGGCTCCCCGCCAATCCAGGCCCAGAAGGGCGACTGTGGGAATCATCAAGAGGGCCGTGAGCCTTGCCGGGATCAAGTTCAGGACGTCATCCAGGCGGGCCGCCACCTTGCCGAAGCGGGCATACCAGTAGTTTTTATAGCCCACCATGCTGTCCATGGTGTTGACGCCCTTATAGAAAATCAGCCCCGGCAGGCCCAGGGTCAGGATAAAAAACATGGGGGCCACCACTCCGTCGGCCAGGTTTTCCGCAACCGTTTCGATCAGCGCCCGCCACATTTCTTCCGGGGAAAGATTGGCGGTTTCCCGACCTACAATCATGGATAGGGCCGCCCGGGCCGCCTCCAGGTCGCCACGCTTCAGGGCCATTTCCACCTTTTGACTCTCCTGGTGCAGGCTGCGGGTGGCCAACCCGGCGTACAGAAAATAGATGAGCAGCGCGATCCCGGCCGAGGGCGGCAGCAAAGCCAGGAGCAGCAACAGCCCAAAGATCAGGACCGTAGTGCTGCCCATCACCGCCAGCCAGAAGAGGGCGCCGGCCATTACCCGATCCTGGTACAAGGTTGACTCCCAGTATTGAATGATACGGCCCAACAGGCGCACCGGGTGGGGCCAACTGGGAGGATCTCCCACCAGGAGATCCAGGATATAGGCCAGAAGGAACGGCAGCGCCAGGTTCACGATTCACTCCATTCGGCGGCAGGCAGGGACGGCTGCCCCACCAGGATAATTGGGACGGTGGGGCGGGCCTCCGTGCCCGCCAACCATATTGTTTTTCTCTTCTCATACCGATTTGCGTTCAAATAGCTACTTTTGGGAGCCGCAGCCTTTAGCCTGCGCCTGCACAGGCGAGACGCCTGTGCCACCGTTTGAATGCGAATTGGTATCAGTCCTTTATAATCTTCATTAACTTCCCAAACACTGCTCCAACGCTGCGAGCAGTCGCGAGTTTTCCTCCCGGCCCCGTACCGCCAGGCGGAAGAAGCGCTCATCCAGTCCCCGGAAATTGCTGGCATCGCGAATCACGATGTGGTGGGTCAGCATCTGCTCTCTGAGGTCTGCCGCGGTCGCCCCCGGCCGATTCAGCTTCACCAAAAGATAATTCACCGTGCTGGGAAACGGGGTGAGTTCCGGCAGCGCCGCCAGCCGGTCGAAGAGAAATTGCCGCTCCTGCGCTATCAGGGTCTGGGTCTGGGCCATATAATCCTGGTCAGCCAGGCAGGCCCGCCCCATGACTTGGGCCATGGTGTTCACCGACCAGGGCTCCTGGTCCCCGGCAAGACGAGCCACCAGTTCCGGTGCCCCTAACAAAAAACCCAGGCGCATCCCCGGGATGCCATAGAATTTAGTAAAGGAGCGCAGGATCATCAACCGGGGAAACCGCCTGAGATGGGACTTGAAGGAAGCCTCCTCCACGAAATCGATAAACGCTTCGTCCAGCAGCAAGTAAGCCCCCGTGGCGTCGAGACGCGCCGCCACCGTCAAAAGCAACTCCGGGTCAAGCAGCGCCCCGCTGGGGCTGGCAGGGTGGGCCAGGAAGACCAAATCGCCGGCTTGGGCTTGAAAGACCTCATGCAGGGCAAAATTGTGGGCCTCCGTGGTGGCTTGAAATGCCACCGGCACTCCGGCCACCTGAAGCGCGTGCTCATATTCGCTGAACGCCGGGGTCACAATCAGGCCCCGTCGAGGTTTCAGGACCCGAGCCAGCAGATAAAGGAGCTCGGTGGAGCCGTTCCCCACCAAAATCTCCTCAGGAGTAAGATGGTGATAGGCCGCCAGATCCTGGCGCAGCGCCAGGCAGCGGCGATCCGGGTAGTGGACGATCTCACGCATAGCCTCCTGCATAGCGCCTGACAGCCCCGGAGGAAATCCCAGGGGGTTGATGTTGGCGGAGAAATCCAGGAGGTCGGCAAGATCGATCCCCAGGCTGCGGACCAGATGGTACACGTCGCCCCCATGCGGGGGAGTCCTGTTAGGTAAATCTGTCATAGTTCAGGTTGAATCATCCTTTTGATATGCGCCATATCCAGGTGCCGCCGCAGCAAGTCGGCCAGGCGGTCCAACTGGGCTTCTTGAAATTTTTCATAAGACATTTCCAACGGGGCCATCTCTGGAGACGGCCGGTTCTCCCGCAGTTCCTCCCGGAAGGCTCGGCGAAAGCCGTCATTGTCGAACAGGCCGTGGAGATAGGTGCCCCAGACTCGCCGGTCCGGGCTGACCCAGCCATCGGCCACCCGCAAGGGTTCCCCGTTCCGACTGATGATCTCGAAAGCCGGCTTCCCCGCCCCCAGAGGCTCGGTTTCTCCCATGTGGATTTCATATGCAGAAAGCAGCCCGTTTTCTGCCCGGTCTTGCCACCGGGCCTCAACCTGGGTAGTCGTTTTAGCCCCGGCCATGGTGGTGATGAGCGGTAAAAGTCCCAGCCCCGCCTCCGTCCGGGGGTCGCCTTCCACCCCCAGGGGGTCCCGGACTTCCTGCCCCAGGATTTGGTAACCCCCGCAAATCCCCACCACCCGGCCACCTGCCCGAGCGTAGGCTTGAATCTGCGGGAACAAGCCGCTCCCTTTCAGATAAAGCAAATCGCTGATGGTGTTCTTGGTGCCCGGCAGGATCAACAGGTCCAGGCCATCCAGCTTATCCCGGTGATCCAAATAGCGCAGGGCCACCCCCGGCTCCTGCTCCAGAGGGTCGAAGTCGGTGTAGTTGGAAATATGGGGCAGGCGCACCACGCCGATCTTCAGGCCCCCAGCCTCCCCCCAGGTGCCGTCGCCGCGCTTTTTGCCCAGGGCCACACTATCTTCTTCGGGGAGCACCAGGTCGCGGTCGTAAGGCACCACGCCCAAGACCGGCCGTTTGGTGCGGGTCTCGATGATGGTTACGCCCGAATCGAACAGGGCCGCATCGCCCCGAAACTTGTTGATTATAAAGCCTTTAAGCATCCGGCGCTCGCCGGGCGTCAGGAGGAGAAAGGCGCCGATGGTGGCTGCAAAGACCCCGCCCCGGTCGATGTCGGCCACCAGGAGCACCGCGGCCCCCGCCCTTTTAGCCATGCTGAAGTTCACCAGGTCATTTTTCTTTAAATTCAGCTCCACCGCGCTGCCGGCTCCTTCCAGCACGATGAGTTCATAAGCCTGGGCGAGGCGGCGGTAGCTCTCCATGACCTTGCGCACCAGCCGGGGCTTGAGCCGGTAGTACTCCCGGGCCGGATAATTCCCATACACCCGGCCGTGGACGATCACCTGGGAACCCACGTCGCTGCTGGGCTTGAGCAAGATGGGGTTCATGTCCACGTGGGGAGTGAGGCCCGCGGCCTGGGCCTGCACCACCTGGGCCCGGCCCATCTCCCCGCCTTCCGGGGTGATGAAACTGTTCAGGGCCATGTTCTGGGCCTTGAAGGGCGCCACCCGGATGCCTTCCTGGCGGAAGATCCGGCACAACCCGGCCACCATGATGCTCTTGCCCACATCCGAGCCCGAACCCAGGATCATTAAAGGACGATATTTCATTTTTTAGCTATCAGCCTTCAGCTTTCAGCAGTCAGCTTTTTTCCCTGACACCTGAAACCTGCCCCCTGTACTTGTCCCGGTAGCCCCGAGGGGTGATCATGTAAGGGCCGTAAGCGTGGGTCTGAGAGTTGCCTATAATAACAATGGTTTGCATATCCACCGGATGTTGGAGCATGTCCGCCAAGGTGGTGACGATAGTCGCCTGCTCCTGGCGCATGGCCCGGGAGACAATGCCCACGGGAGTCAGCGGGTCTTTATGGCGCAAGAGCATCTCCCGCACCGCGCCCAGTTGCCAGTCCCGTTTCTTGCTCTTTGGGTTATAGAGCACGATAACGAAATCCCCCTGGGCCGTCAGTTCCAGCCGCTTTGCAATGGTCTCCCAGGGAGTGAGGAGGTCGCTTAAGGAGATGGCGACAAAATCGTGCATCAGGGGCGCGCCCAACAGGGCCGCGCCTGCGGCCAGGGCCGGGATTCCGGGGATGACTTCCAGGTGAAAATCCACCTCCGCCTCGCCTTCGGGCGGCCCCACCTTGAGCTCCTGGGCGGCGCACATCTCTAAAACCAGCCCGGCCATTCCATAGATGCCGGCATCGCCGCTAGAGACCAGGGCCACCCGTTGCCCGGCCAGCGCCCGGTCCAGGGCCAGTTGGCAGCGCTTCACTTCGGCCTTCATGCCGGTGGCCACCACTTCCTGGTCGGTCAACAGGGGAAGCACCAGATCGATGTAGGTTTGATAGCCCACCACCACCTGAGCTTCGGCCAGGGCATTCTGAGCCCTGGGAATGATATATTCGGCAAACCCGGGTCCCAGGCTCACCACCGTTAAGCGACCCGGGCTACTGCCAGGGTGGCGTTGGCGGCCTTGCGCTTGGGGACGATCAGTTCCACTCCCCCGGCCTTCAGGGCCGCCGCCTCGCTGACACTCACCACTCCCATATGGCGAGCCACCCGGGGCGAGGGGTTCGGCGCCGGCATTGCTTCCAGTTCTTGTGCGGTAAACCATAAAAATTCGACTCCCAGACTCCGGGCGGCCATCCGCAACCCGGGTTCCTCCTTTTTGGCCTCGATGGTAGCCAGGGCCTTCAGGGACAGAAGGGACAACCCTTCCTGCTGAAATGTATATTCAATGAAATCAATAAGTTCTTTCTCAGGGGTTCCTTTATGGCAGCCCATCCCGGCCACCAGGTTCCGGGGCCGCAGCCGCAGCCAATCGGCAGGCCAGGGGCGCTCCCGAAAACCTACGTAAACCACAGGGCCTGGAATGCCCAAGGCCCGGTCCAGGTCAGTCTCCGGGACAAACAGCTCCGGATATGCCGATACCATCTCGGCCAGGCAATTATACTGGTCCACCACCCGGACAGGCCGGCCTTCCAGCAGGGCCATGGAAATTACTCGGACCTCCGGCAGGTTTTCGATGGTCAGACCATGCTCCACCGCCAGCAGGTCCAGCGCCGGCAGCCCCTGTACGTCGGTGGCCGTGGTGATGACCGGAGTCCCACCCAATATCCGGGCTACTTCATGGGCCAGTTCGTTGGCCCCGCCCAGATGCCCCGAGAGCAGGCTGATGGCAAACTGTCCGGCCTCATCCACCACCACCACCCCGGGGTCACAAGCCTTGCTCTTTAAGAAAGGCGCGATGCTCCTCACCACGATGCCTACGGCCATGACGCAGACCAGGTTTTCTCCCCGGGCAAAGGCTTCCCCTAACGTCTGGGAGAGACTGACGAAAACCAGGTCCCCCGGCTCCCCGGCCTGGGCCTGGGACAACCAACACTGCGCTCCGGGCAGGCTCCGGCAGAGCCGCCGGGCCAGGACCGCGCCTTTCGGGGTCAGGGCCAGGATTTTGATGGGACGGGGCGGGGAAATCATTTCATCACCAATTTTTAACAACAATCATAGGGCGGCCCGTGGCCGCCATTCAGCGGCGTGCACGGCACGCCCTCTGGAACTGGACGGGCCTGTAGGGACGGGTTTTAAACCCGCGCCTACAAATCTTCCCCAACAAGGGGCCGAAACCCATGGGCAAAATCTCGATCATAAAGTTTGGACCTGGCCTTTAACTGCCCTTCCCTGGCGGCCAGGGCCGGACCCACCAGGATCAAGGCCTGGCGCTCAATGTCCGCTTCCTTGACCAACCCGGCGATAGTTGCCATCTTGCCTCGGATAATCTGCTGGTCCGGCCAGCTCACTCGGTAGGCCACCACCACCGGCGTTTCCGGACCGTAGGCGGGGGTGAGTTCGGCCACCACGGCATCTATAAGTTTGATACTCAGATAGATGACCAGGGTGGCCCCGTGACGAGCCAGATCACCTAAGGCCTCCCCCGGCGGCACCGGGGTGCGCCCCGCCGCCCGGGTTAAAATAACGGTCTGGGTCACCTCCGGCAGGGTGAGTTCCTGGGCCAGAGCCGCAGCCGCAGCAAAGGCCGCGGTCACTCCGGGGATTACCTGGCAAGGGATCTGTTCTTGTTCCAAAACTTCCAGCTGCTCCTGGATGGCCCCGTAGAGGGAAGGGTCGCCGGAGTGGACCCGGACCACCCGTTGGCCGACCCGGTGCCCCCCCATCATCCGGCCAACGATTTCTTCCAGGTTCAGAGCCGCGGTGTCCACGAGTTCGGCCCCTGGGCCGGCCCAGGTAAGAATAGCCGGCGACACCAGGGACCCGGCATAGAGCACCAGGTCTGCCGCGGCCAGGGCCTTTTGCCCTTTGACTGTGATTAGCTCCGGGTCACCGGGCCCGGCTCCTATGAAGATAACGGGATGACGCTCAGTCATGCAATTTCCCTTCTTTCAGCAGCCAGCGGAAAGTTGCCATTTTTTGTTCTAAACCCTAACCCCTGCCTGGTTCTTGACTCCAGTAACTATCCACACCGGATTCAACGCCTGCAACGCGGTCCCGCCGGCCAGGGAGTGCGAACGGCTTACCTGGAGGTGGACCACTTCAACCTCCCAGCCCGCTTCGGTCAGGACGTTTCGGGCCGTCTCCAAGGTCTCTAAAAGGGCCGCGCTGATCACCACCCGGCCACCGGGCATCAAGCGCCGCATGGCTTCCCGGACGATAGCCCCGACTTCCGGGCCGCCGCCCCCCACGAAAACCCGCTGGGGGTCGGGCAGGGCCGCCAGACACAATGGGGCCGGGGCGCAGACTATTTCCAGGTTAGGCACCCCAAACTGATCCCGGTTGGCGGCGATTTGGGCCGCCCTCTCCGGGTGGCGCTCCACCGCAAAAACTTTCCCGTCGGGGATAAGCAGGCTGGCCTCCAACCCCACGGAGCCGCAACCGGCCCCTACGTCCCAGAGGACTTGGCCAGGGAGAAGCCTCAGTTTGGCCAGAACCACAGCTCGCACTTCGGTCTTGGTGATGAGCCCGGCCTGATGGACCAAAACCTCCTCCGGGAGCCCCAGGTGTAATTGTGGCCCAGGGGCAACCGCCTCGCCCGGCTCGGACAGCGCCAACACCAGGTTCAAGGCCGAAAATTCCCGCCCCAAAGTCTCCTCCAGGCTCAACCAGGTGACCCGCTCGGTGTCCTGGCCCAGGTCTTCCGCCACGCAGAGGCGCGACCTCGTTAAACCCCGGTCCAGAAGGAACCGGGCAATCTCGCCGGGTGTATGAACCGGGTCTGTATAGATGATCAAGGCGCCCGGTTTTCTCAAAGCGGCGCGCAACAGCTCCCACGAACGCCCGTGCAGGCTGATGATAGTGGCGTCCTGCCAGGGCATCTTCAGGCGGGCGCAGGCGGCCTGGACCGCAGTGAGGTTGGGGTGAATCACCACCTGCTCGGCCCCCAGGACTTTTACAACTAGCGGCCCGATGCCGTAAAAATTAGGGTCTCCGGAAGCCAGCACCACCACTCGTTTGGCTGCGGCCAGGGCCGCCAGTTGCCTGAGGGTCCCCTCCGGGTCCTTGCCCAGGGGAATCTTCATGGCCCGATGCTTCGGGAAGTAATCCAGAAGCCGCCGCCCCCCCACCAACACCTGGGCCTCGCGGATAATTTCCAAGACCTTGGGGGTCAAATCCGCGGGTGACATCCCCAGACCCACTACCTGCACCGGAATCATGCCGCCACCCCGTTGCTCTCCCCCCGCCAGAGGGTAGCGCCGTCAAAATCGAGCACGACGACGGTAAGCTGGGGACTGGGTCCGGTATAGTCCCGCAAGGCCGCCAGCATGCGCTCACCCACCTGGGCCACCACCTGGCCGGCCCCGGCCTGGTTAAGAATTTCCAGGGCCTGCCGGGCCGTATTGGCCCTGGCCACCGCCTGGGCCAGAAGTGCGTCCCCGGTCAGATTCAGGGTCCAGCGCCCCAATTCCTTTAAATCAGCCAGCCCCCGTGAGGCATGGGTATGCCCAAACCCCTGGGCGATCTTCAGGGCCTTGCCGAAAAAAGCCCCTGTCGTGATCTCGGGAAATCCCATACCCGCAGCCACTTTCAGGGCAAAGCGCACATAATCGCCCATCTGGACAAAAGCTTCCTCGGGCAGGTCAGGCAGGAGTCCCTTGAGGTAACCCTCGCTCTTGCCTCCGGTGCTGAAGGCAATATGTTTGAGGCCCGCAGCCCGGGCGACCCGCAGACTGGCCGCGATGGTCGCCCGGTAGGCCTGATGGGAAAAGGGCTTCACCAGCCCCGTGGTGCCCAAAATCGAGATGCCCCCCACGATCCCCAGACGGGGGTTGAGGGTGTGCCGGGCCAGTTCCTCCCCCCGAGGCACGAAGATTTCCACCGCCAGGCGCAGGGGTTCGGCGGGACCGACTGCATGCCACACCTGCAGCAAGGCCTTTTTGATCATCCTGCGGGGCACCGGGTTTATGGCGGGCTCGCCCACCGCCACCGCCAGGCCCGGCTTGGTTACCCGGCCCACCCCTGCCCCGCCGAGGAAAGCGATGTCCTCTGCCGTTCCCGGAGATTCCAGACGCCAAACCCGAGCTCCGATCTCCGCCCCGTTGGTGACGTCGGGGTCATCGCCGGCGTCTTTGATCACCACTGCCTCACCCGTGTCACCGGTTCGCCCATGCCGGCACAACGGGATAGTGAGGCTGCCTCCCCCGGGCAGGGGCACCTCCACCCGCTCCGGGCAGGGTCGACCCAGGAGTTCATACAGCGCCCCTTCAGCCGCGGCTGCCGCCGCGGTGCCCGTGGAAAAGCCCTGGCGCAGTTCCTTCCGAGGCCGGGGGGGCTTCAGCAGGTCGTCGTCTTCAAGGTGTTGATAATTTTTGGATAATTTTTTCAAATCGCTTTACAGCCTGTTTCATGGTTCAGCAAGAGGTATCCCGAGACATGTAAGGTTCCGTTATTTCTGGCAACTGACCCTGGTCACTGACAACAGTCCCTCTCAACTCAACTCCACACCGCGTACGGCACCGCCACCAGTACCAGACTTAAGAGCCGCAAACCCTGACTTGACAGCAGGAGCTTGGTCCCCAGGCCTGGCGAAAAGATCCCCATGTGAGACGGCAGTTGGTGACGCAGCGCCCGGATGGGGGTGGCTACAATATTGCCCAGGACCAGGGCCAACACGGTCTGATGGACCGTCAGGGCGCCGGTTTGGAGAAGAGCCCCGGCTGCGGCCATTCCCGAAGTAAATTCCGCGGCCACGCTGAAGATTACTACGCTGGCAGCTTCCACCGGAAAAAAACCTAAAGCCACGTGGGAAGCCGTGGCCTCCCGCAGCCACTTGAACAGACCCCAGTCATTCACCAGGAAGATCAGAAAATAGATGGGCAGTGTGAACAGCACCACCCGGGAAAACCGCCGTCGAAATTTCCGCCAGATTTCCTGGGACACCTTTTCCTTCCTGACCGGCAGAGTTGGTTCGGAAATCCCTGGCCCGGCATCGGTCCCGGCTGGCAGCCGCCAGCGGGCATAGCCCAAAATGACCATGCTCCGGAGCAAGGCCGCCACCCCGGTCAGGGCCAAGTAGATAAGCCCGGCCTCCCGGGTCAGGGGCAAAATGATAAAAAACGTGGTGGGGAGATGGAGCAGGTAAACCGGCAGCCCACCGTTGAACAGATAAGTCAGAGTCATCTCCTCGCGGCTGATTTTCTCTTCCTGGTAAAAAGTCCACAACATTGTGTTGGCCAGGATTTTGGAGAAAAACGCCGCGGTAAAAGTGGCCCCGCTTTCCCGTTTCAGGTGCCCCCAACGCAGCACAGGCGCGGTCCAGCCTCCCAGTTTGCTCGCCCAACCCAGGGATTCGATGGCCTGCCCCACCAGCAGGCCTACCCCCATATAAGCCAGAAGCCAGAGCAAAGGAGAGCCCAGATGATGGTAAAGTTTCCTGACCGTCAGGCGGTCCGAGGCCCCGCCCAGACCCAGCCAGGAGATCGCGACCAGCAGGCTCAGAGCCAGAAGGAACAGCCAGACTCCCCGGCCTCCCAGAGCCTTGGAATGGACTTTCAATAGCCTTTGCCTTGCTTCTTAATGATGACCATGGAGAGATAGGGCAATTCCCGGCCTTTCAGGTCCCGCAGGTTTTCTACGACGGTTTCACCATCCAGGCCACAGCGGCTGATGCACGTGGTTCGGTCCAGAAGGTCCATCTCCTCCAAGGTCTGATAGATTTCATCAAAATAGCGATAGGTCTTGAGGATCACGATATTATCTGATTTATCGATAACTTCCTTCAGGTTGGCCGCACCCAAGGCCCCCGACACCAAATAGAAAGATTCCTCCCCTTCGGTGAGCGGAATGTGGGTCAGGGCCGCGGCGGCGCTGTAGGAGGTGATGCCGGGGATGGTGACGATGCGCACCTTGGGTTGCAGCCGCTTGAGGGTCTTCAACAGATACCCGAAAGTAGAGTAGGTCAGGGGGTCTCCCAGGGTGACGAAGGCAGCGTCACTGCCGGTATCCAGCACTTCCAGGACTCGCCGGGCGTTCTCCTCCCAGGCGGAGGCCAGCACCTGGGGGTCCTTGCTCATGGGGAAAGGCAGGTGCTCGATGCCGGCGCCATTAAGGTGGCAGCGCACGATGCTCAGGGCCAGACTGTAGCTGTTTTTGGTGGAGCACGCCGCAAAGATGTGGGGCACCCGATGCAGCACCTTGACCGCCTTCAGGGTGATCAATTCGGGATCTCCCGGTCCTACGCCGATCCCGTAAAGTGTCCCGGTTTTTGTGGTCATGACGGCGTCTCCTCCAAGGCCATGATGGCCAGGGCATTGATGATGCTGGCTGCCACCGCGGAGCCGCCTTTCGGCCCCAGGGCGGTGATGTAAGGGCAATCCTGGCGAGCCAGGGCGTCTTTTGATTCCGCAGCGTTGACAAATCCCACCGGCACTCCCACTACGAGGGCCGGCCGCGGGGCCCCATCCGCCAGCAACTCCAGCAAGCGCAACAGGGCGGTGGGGGCGTTGCCGATGGCCACGATACCTCCGGCCAGTCTCGGCAAACTCCGCTCCAGGGCTACCGCAGCCCGGGTAGTGCCGCGGCGCTGCGCTTCTTCCGCCACTTCCGGATCGTCCATGAGACAGAAGGCCTCCGCCCCCAGACGGCCCAGACGGCCGGTGGAGATGCCCGCCAGGAGCATGCGGGTGTCAGTGGCCACCGGGTTGCCCCGTTTCAAAGCCTCCACCCCGGCGGCAATGGCCACAGGATGAATACGGGCCGAAGTGAGGTACTCCGGGTCCGCGGTGGTGTGGATCATGCGCCGGACCACGAACCAGACCTCGGGCGGCAGGTGGTGCGGTCCCACCTGGGCTTCGATGCGGCGGAAACTCTCGGCCTCGATCTCTGAGGGGAGACGGGGTTGCCAGTTCATGTTTTCTCCTTTGAAGCATATCTTGAGGGGAGGACCGGGGGACGAGGGTCCCCCG